>JAKSBB010001264.1 GCA_022361315.1 Desulfobacterales bacterium | reverse complement strand
GGGGATGATTTATAAGATGACGCTTAAATTGAATGAAAGACTGTCTTGACACTGGGGTCCACTATACTATACCCAACTCCAGTAATTGACAAACCATTCCAAATATTCTAACAGTTCACAATAAAAATAATGTTTGCTCAACAGCGGCAAGGTCTTTCCCGTTCTATGCTTTTCCAAGTCCGGAATCATTTTCGCCGCAGTTTTTTCGATATCACGTTGATCTCACGGAGGCGCTGTGGACGGCAACATCAAAAAATCTCCGATCTTTTCCTTTCCGGCAGGGCTCGGCCCGTTTTATTCCCGGCTGCGGATAACGACCCGCACATCCGCAATAAAAGAAAACTCCCTTTTCAAAACAAATCATCAAGAGGCCTGCCTTGGATAAGAAAAACCAACCGCACCGCCCGGACAAGCCGCCCGAACCCGAAATAGACAAAAAAGAACTCAGCGAAACCGATATCTGCGACCTGTACATCACCCCGGCCATAAAAGATGCCGGGTGGGACCAGTTGACCCAGATCCGGCGGGAGGTCACTTTAGCCCCCGGCCCCATCGTTGTCCGGGGCGGTTTATCCTCCAGAAATAAAAAGAAAAGAAAGAGAGCGGACTATGTCCTCTCCTGGAAGCCGGGCAACCCCGTGGCGGTCGTGGAAGCAAAAAACAACAAATTCCCCCCGGGCAAGGGCCTGCAGCAGGCCTTAGGCTATGCGGAGAGACTGCAAGTCCCCAGCGCATTCAGCTCAAACGGCGATGCCTTCATCTCCCATGATAAAACAGCGGATACCGATTCAGGCCAGGATATAGAAACCGAACTCCAAATGAACGAATTCCCCCCGCCCGGGGAACTCTGGAACCGGTACAAAGAATACCGTAACATTGATGAAAAGGCCGAAGAACTCGTCCTGCAGCCCTACCATGAAGACGACTCCGGCATGGAACCCAGGTATTACCAGGTGGAAGCCATCAACCGGGTCATTGAAGCCGTGGCCCGGGGAGAAAAGCGCGTCCTCCTGGTCATGGCAACCGGGACCGGCAAAACCTACACCACATTCCAAATCATCTGGCGGCTCTGGAAAGCCCAATATGTAAAACGGGTCCTGTTCCTGGTGGACCGGAACAACTTGGCCGACCAAACCTTTACCACCGATTTCAAACCCTTTGGTTCCGTCATGGCCAAGGTGAAAAATAGAAAGATAGATCCCTCCTATGAAATATACCTGGCCCTGTACCAGGCCGTAACAGGGGAAAAGGAAAAGGATAAGATTTTCAAAAACGTGTCCCCGGATTTCTTTGACCTGGTCGTTATAGACGAATGCCACCGGGGAAGCGCTGCCGACGATTCCGCATGGCGCGAGATCCTGGACTATTATTCCGGCGCCGTCCAGCTGGGCCTTACCGCAACACCGAAGGAAACAAAATACGCATCCAACCTTACCTATTTCGGGAAACCCGTTTTCACCTACACCCTGAAGCAGGGAATTGAAGACGGATTCCTCGCCCCGTACCAGGTCATCCGCATCGATATCGACAAAGACATATACGGCTGGACCCCGCCCCCGGGCATGAAAGACGACCTCGGGCAGGAAATAGAGCAGCGCACATACAACCAGCAGGACATGGACCGCATCCTCGTCCTGAACCATAGGACAAAGCTGGTTGCCCACAGGGTTATGAAATATCTGAAAGCCACGGACCCGTATGCCAAAACCATTATTTTCTGTGATGATATAGACCATGCCGAGCGCATGCGCTCCGCCATAGTCAATGCCGCGGGAAAATTGGCAAAGGAAAATTCCAAATACGTTGTCCGGATCACCGGCGACAGCAAAGAGGGAAAAACCCTGCTTGAAAAGTTTAAGGATGCCGAAAGCAAATACCCGGTCATCGCCACCACCTCCGAACTCATGTCCACCGGCGTAAATGCCAAAACATGCAAGCTCATCGTTCTGGACAAACACATCAAATCCATGACCATGTTCAAGCAGATCATCGGAAGGGGCACCCGGATCGACGAAGATTTTGAAAAATTCTTCTTCACCATCATGGATTTCAAAAAAGCCACCCAGCTCTTCCGTGATCCGGACTTCGACGGCGACCCGGTTGTTATTTACGAGCCCGGCCCGGACGACCCGCCCGAACCGCCGGATCCCCCGGAAGATGACGGGGACGGCGGAGAAGACGGTGAAGGCCCGGACGAAGGCGGAGACGATCCCCCGCCCATGCCGCCGCCTCCCCCCGGCGGCCGTAAAATCTATGTCAGCGGCGTGGCCGCCAACATCATAGCCGAAAGGATAGAGTACATCGGCCATGACGGCAGGCTAACAACCGAATCCTACCGGGACTTCACCCGCAAGCAGATCAAGTCTGAATTCGCCTCCCTGGACGAGTTCCTCCGCCACTGGGATGAGGCGGACAAGAAAAAAGCAATCATAGAGCTGCTTGAGGAACACGGCGTTGTCCTGGACAACCTCGCCCAAATAGTGGGTAAGGATTTCGGGGACTTCGACCTCATCTGCCACATTGCATACGACCAGCCGCCCTTAACCCGGAAAGAGCGGGCGGAAAACGTCAAGAAACGAAATTACTTCACCAGGTATGGCAAGCAGGCCAGGGCTGTGTTACAAGGCCTGCTGGATAAATATGCCGATGAAGGCATAAGCACCATTGAGCATGCCAAAGTGCTGAAGATGGAACCCTTCAGCGAAATGGGCACGCCCATGGAGATTATTAATGATGTTTTCGGCGGCAAAACACAGTATGAGAACGCCGTCCGGGAACTTGAAAAAGAAATTTACAGCACGGAGCAGAGTGCATGAGCAACATATCAGGCGTCATCAAGTCCATTCAGGATATTATGCGCAAAGACGTGGGTGTGGACGGTGACGCCCAGAGAATCAGCCAGCTCGTTTGGATGTTTTTCCTGAAGATTTTCGACGACAGGGAAGCCGAACTCGAACTCATAGAAGACGATTACGAATCCCCCTTACCGGAAAAACTGCGGTGGCGCAACTGGGCATCAGACCGCGAAGGCATCACAGGCGAAGCCCTTGCCGACTTCATCAACACCGAACTTTTCCCGGCCCTGAAAAACGAGCTCAGCACCCTGGGCGACTCCGGGGAACGGGCCAGGGTGGTCCGCCGGGTGTTTGAAGACGCCTACAACTATATGAAATCCGGCACCCTCATCCGCCAGGTCATCAATAAAATATGCGAGATCGATTTCAATAAAAAGCAGGACCGCCACACCTTCGGGGATATTTACGAGCAGATCCTCAAGGACCTCCAAAGCGCGGGCAATGCCGGGGAGTTTTACACCCCCAGGGCCGTCACCCGGTTCATGGTGGACCGGACAGACCCCAAGCTGAAGGAAACCGTTCTCGACCCGGCCTGCGGCACCGGCGGCTTTTTGGCCTGCACCATCGACCATAAGCGGGAGCACTACGTTAAAACCCCGGCGGACGAGGAGAAAATGCAGGCCTCTATCCTTGGCGTGGAAAAAAAGGCGCTGCCGCACATGCTCTGCGTCACCAACATGATCCTCCATGAGATAGATGTCCCGACCAATATCCGGCACGACAACACCCTAAGCCGCCCCCTTACGGATTATAAACCAAAGGAGCGGGTAGACGTGGTCGTCACCAACCCGCCCTTCGGCGGCATGGAAGAGGACGGCATAGAAAACAATTTCCCTACCGCTTACCGCACCAGGGAAACCGCAGACCTGTTCATGACATTGATCATCCACCGGCTGAAAACAAAGGGCCGGGCCGCGGTTGTCCTGCCGGACGGCTTTTTCTTCGGCGAAGGCATCAAAACCCGGATCAAGAAAAAGCTTTTGGAAGAATGCAACCTGCACACCATCGTCCGTTTGCCCAACGGCGTGTTTAATCCCTATACCGGGATTAAAACAAACCTGTTGTTTTTCACCAAAGGCCAGCCCACTGAGCATATATGGTATTACGAGCATCCCTATCCTGAAGGGGTGAAGAATTACAGCAAAACAAAACCCATGCGGTTTGAGGAGTTCGGGCCGGAAATCGAATGGTGGGGAACCGGGGAAGACGGTTTTGCAGCGCGGCAGGAGAACGAATACGCATGGAAAGTGCCCATAGAAGATATCATTGCCGGCAATTACAACCTGGATATTAAAAATCCCCATGTTGAAAAGCAGGTGCGCCTGGATCCGGACGAGCTCATCGAAAAATACAACACCCAGCAGGCCGAGATTTCAGAATTGCGGAACCAGCTTAAAACCATCCTGTCCGACGCTTTGGATTCCTGAAAAGAGATATGCATAAATCAATCACCCAACACATGGATATCTGGACTTCTGCGCAGGCGCCCAAAGCCAAGGGCGGCAGGGGCCGGAAAAAGAATACAAACGGCCAAACCCAGTACGGGATAAAAAAACTCAGGGAATTGATCCTGGACCTGGCGGTCCGGGGGAAACTGGTGCCTCAGGATCCTGATGATGAACCTGCTGGTGTGCTGCTTGAGCGGATTGCCAAAGAGAAGGCGCGGTTGGTTAAAGAGGGGAAGATTAAGAAGCAGAAGAAGCTGCCTGCTATTGCGGAGGAGGATGAGCCCCTTGGTTTGCCGGAGGGGTGGGCAGCATGCAAACTCAGGGATGTTTGTACTATTTCAATGGGCCAAAGTCCGAAAGGGAACACATATAATGACCGTGGTAAGGGAGTGCCCCTTGTAAATGGCCCGGTAGAATTTGGAGGGAATAACCCCTTTGATAAAACAACCGCCGTTAAGTATACAACGTCACCCACTAAAATGTGTAAGAAAGGTGATTTGCTGTTATGCGTACGAGGTTCTACCACTGGAAGAACAAATGTAGCCGGTTTTGATTCTTGCATTGGCAGGGGCGTTGCTGCCTTAGGAGCGTTTATAGACCAAGATTATTTTAATTATACTATTTTGTATAATCGAGACAATTTTCATAAATCAGGCTCGGGTTCTACTTTCCCCAATATATCTTATGACAAGATTGCATGCTTTCCATTTTTATTGCCCCCTTTAAAAGAACAAATAAAAATCAGCTATAAGCTTGATGATCTAATGGCTCTGTGCGACCGGCTGGAACAAGAACAGGAGGATAACGTCTCCACCCATAAAACCCTTGTGGAAAACGTTCTTTCTACGCTGACTAAGGCATCCGGCCATGAAGAGTTTGTTGCTGCCTGGCGAAGGGTCTCCGGTAATTTTGATGTGCTGTTTACGACCGAGCACAGTATTGATCAGTTGAAGCAGGCCATCCTTCAGCTTGCAGTGATGGGAAAGCTCGTTCCGCAGTATCCCGGTAATGAACCTGCAAGTGTGCTGCTTGAGAAAATCGCTGAAGAAAAGGTCCGTTTGATCAAAAAGGGGAAAATCAAAAAGCAGAAAGCCTTGAAGAAGATAAATGAGGGTGAAAAAGTATTTGATGTGCCAGTTAGTTGGGAATGGTCAAGAATAGGAGAGCTTGCCCTTTTCACAGAATACGGCTTATCAGCCAAGACTTTTGAGAACATTGACGGTATTCCTGTCTTGAAAATGGGGGATATCCAAGCCGGTCAAATACTCCTGGGTGGACAAAAACAAGTTTCAGTGGATATCGAGGGGCTACCGGGCCTTTTTTTAAAGCGGGGGGATTTACTCTATAACAGAACCAATAGTGCGGAACTTGTCGGCAAAACCGGGCTTTTCAACGGACCTGATGATGAATATACATTCGCGTCTTATTTAGTACGAATCCGGTGTCCTGAAAGGTTAATTAATCCTGAATATTTGAACATTGCAATGAACACCCCTCTATTTAGAGAAACTCAGATTGTACCTCATCTGAAACAGCAATGTGGTCAGGCAAATGTAAATGCAACGATTATGCGAAATATGGTGGTCCCAATCCCCCCCCTTGATGAGCAGAACTTGATAGTGAAAAAAGTCAATGAGTTGTCAAAAATGTGTGACGCTTTGAAATACCGATTAGAAAACACATTTCAAACACAAAGGCAAATCGCAGATTCGATCATCAATGAGCTCGATTCAATGTAATGCATTAAAGAAAATGAAATGAGGTTACCTCTACTTATTTTGAGCCTTTGATGATGAATTGAACTTTCATAAAAGGAGCCTATATGCAGGCAGCAACACCATTCAGTCTAAAAGTTTCCGGGCCGCATCAATGGATCAAAGACGACTTTCCGCTAACAGCAAGAACAGCCCTACGGCATCTTCTCTATAATCTTATTGACCTTGGTTATCTTCCTAACTGGATTGATATCGATAAAGAATTAAGGCGGCTTATACGCGAGCAACCTGTAGAGTATGATCGAGAATCGGTGCCTGACAGAGAAAAGGCTAAAGAATCTGCGGAGACAATATTATATAATATGGCTTGGGATAAAGTCTTTGATTTCTGTGAGCGTCTTTACTCTTATGTTGTTAGGGATGTCGAGGAATGGGAGTTCAATACCGGCCCTGAAATAATCACAACAAAAAAGGAAATCCAGGAATATCTTGAAAAGGAGATCCAAAGGCTTATAGAAGAAGAGAACCTGGCTTATTCTTTTAAAGAAGGAGAAATACATCTCAGGGGTAGAAGCCACACGGTAAAACAGATGCATAAAGCTGAACCGACACTTGGTGATCCCCGTCTCAACAATGCACGAATCCATTACGGTAAGGCTCTGCAATATTTTCAAGATTCAAAGAAACCGGACTTCGAAAATGCTGTAAAGGAAGCCGTCTGTGCTGTAGAAGCTGCCTGCCGTGGTTTGTTTCCTGACATAAAAGCAAAAACCCTTGGGGAAGCAATGAAACGTATAAGAGGTCATAATACCGGCCAGTTGCCTAAAACAATTTCTGATACGATCACAGCCCTATATGCATTCAGAAATTCCGGTGAGGGTGTTGCTCATGGGGGGAGCACCGGCGGCAAAGTGACTATGTCTATCGCTGAATACGTAATTTCTATAGCAGCATCCCAAATTATTTTATTACACGAAACGGCTTCGGAGTTGGAGCTGGATGTTCCGTTTTAATAGTGTTGAAGATACTTCACACATAAAACCAATACATTTACCTCCGATTTTCTGAACCATAGGTTGCTTAAATGAATGATTATGATTTCTCAACCCTAAACGATAAAGAATTTGAAATTCTTGCGAGCGATTTGCTGTCCAAGCATTTCAACACAAAAATTGATAGGTTTAAACCGGGACCCGATCAGGGAATCGACGGGCGCTTCTTTGCTAATGACGGCAGTGAAGTGATTCTGCAGTATAAGCACTACTTCGGGTCAGGAACTACGAAACTGCT
>JAKSBB010000497.1 GCA_022361315.1 Desulfobacterales bacterium | reverse complement strand
CGTTCCGTCCATTTTTCCTGGTATTCCCTTTCCATGATGGTGGGGAACCAGGTTTCCTGTTTAAAATGCTTAAAGGTGTGGGGTGCCTGTAAGAAATTGCCGCCCGGGCCCACCTGGTCGATGACTTCCGTGGCCAGGGTATCGGCATTCACGGTCATGCCCCGGAGCAGATGGCGGGTCATGGCGCAGATTTCATCTCCCATGACCAGCATTTCGGGGGAACAGATCATGCCAGCCCCCAGATACCCCACGTCGTGGATGAGGTTCAAGCCGGACAGTCCTTGAGAGAGGATGGAAAAGGCACTTTCCGCCCCTGCCTGGCCGTCGATTCCCATGCTGTCTGAGGCACCGGCAAGCCCCCAGGTGGGCAGACCCAGCCGCTGGCCCATCTGGGCCTGGGTGGCGAGGCAGATACAGGTTTCCGGTGATGCAATGGCCGACACCGTGGATTTCATGTCAAACATGCCGAAGTTTCCGCTTAAAAATACCTTGGCACCGGGACGGTATAGCTGGAGCACGGTGACGCTCATCAGGGCTTCGGCCAGCCAGAGCACGGTGGCTCCGGCCAGGGTGACCGGGCTTGTGGCCCCCATGATCTGAGAGGTGCCCGGGCACTGGGGGACCCCCCAGTCCGCGGCCAGGAACGCCCTGCCCACCACTTCATCCGGGTAGTTCAGCGGGGTGATGGGTTCGGGGTAGGCCATGAGAAAGGGTTTGGCTTTCAACGCCTCTTTTCCGCCTACACAGGCGGCCGCCATCTGCTGGATATAAAAGGAGTCCTCAGGACTGTCGCTGAGGAACATTACCGGCAGGGTGGTGTTTTTCACGCAGGCCTCAAAGTCGTAGAGAAAAGAGGCGTGCCTGGGGGTGTCCTGGGTGGTACCGAAGGGCATGACCCAGTCGATGTTGGGCAGGGCGTCAGACACCTTTGCCCCGGTTTCAAGATCCGCGAAGGTCGTGGGCCGGATTTCCCCGGTGACGCGGTCCAGGGTGTTGGGGGATCCGGTGGAGCACCCGTAGTAGCTGTTTCTTCCCCGCAGATCCAGGGCAGGATTTCCCAGACGGTCATATACGGTAAATCCTTTGGGGGCTGCGGCCAGGCAGTCTTCCACCACCTGCCGGGGCACCCGCACCCGGTCGTCTTCGATTTTACATCCCGCCTGTTTGCAGAGCTTGACGGCTTCGGGGTGGGTGAGGGTGAAGCCGGTTTTTTCAAGCACGGTAAGTGCGGCGTTATAGATATCGTCCAATTGGTTTTCCGACACCATGGTCATGGAGACGGAGGAATTGATGCGGTCCGGGTTGCTGTATGTCATGGGGGTATCCTAATAAATGTATAGGGCGTTTAAGGGTTAATCAGGGAAGCCGGGACCGAATAAGGAACGGCTGTTAGGGATTCAATCCAACCGGTCCCGGCTTCCGTGAGCATAATGCGTTTACCGAAAAGCTATCCGATTACGGAAAAGCTGGAGTTCTGGTTGATCTCCCGGTTCCGGCTGAAAAAACCGATGTCCAGGGCATGGTTGATGTACTTGGCCTGGTATTGGAACGGTTTTTTATCGTGGTCGTTGCCGGCTTCGCAGTACTGGATCAGTTCACACATGAACGACCCCACGGCCGGGGCGTTCTTGTACTGGTTGCCGGAGGTGCCGATGGCCAGGTAGTAGCCCGGCAGATCGGATTTATCGTATATGGGGTACCAGTCGTCGGTGACGTCGTAGAGATCCACCAGCCCCTGGTTTTTGTTGGGGATGGGCAGATCCGGCATCCGCATGGCGGTGCGCATGGCCTGGGTTTTGAGCTGGTCCGTGAAGTTGGTGTTGTAATCGTCCGGATCCACGTATTCCAGGGGGTCGCACTTGGGTTCTTCGCTGCCGATGAGCACGTGGTTGCCGGTTTCCGGACGGGTGTAGACACCCACGTCCGAATCCGAGGTGATGATGCCGGTGCCTTCCCAGTCAATGCCTTCGGGGCTGGGAACATGGGCCACTTCCACCCTAAGGGCCCGGGTTTTGATTTTCATCTTGTCTTCAACCCCTGCCATGCGGTTGATGAGGTAGGAGTGAGGTCCTGCCACGTTCACCACGATGGGGGCAAAGATTTGGGTGCCGTCGTTAATTTCGACCCCTGCCACCCGGCCGTCCCGGGTGAGGACATCGGTAACTTCGGTGTTGAACATGAAGTCACCCCCCACATTCCGGACGGCGATTTCCACGTTATGGGTGGAGAGTTTGGGGTCACTGACATAGCCGGTTTCCGGCAGGAACAATCCGCCGTGGAGGTGTTCGCCGG
>JAKSBB010000562.1 GCA_022361315.1 Desulfobacterales bacterium | reverse complement strand
CGGAGAGAGGAAGGCGGTCCACCCGGCACCGGGGATCCTCCGCAATGCCCGCCAGCAAGGTCTTAAAATGTCCGGCCATTCGTTCCGCAGTGGCTGCGGAAAAGAGGTTTGTATCGTAGCTGAAGGCTGCGGACAGGGCATCTCCCCGATCCTGGATATCCAGACTCAGGTCGAATTGTCCCTCCATCTGGGGAATGTCTATCAGTGGCCAGGGGCTATCGGTCTCTTCCCGCAGGGTAAACAGGGTTTGAAACAGGGGGGACCGGCTGGGGTCCCGTTCCGGTTGAAGATCGCGCACCATCCGGGAGAGCGGGTATTGTTGATGCCCCAGGGCTTCCACAACCTGACGGTGGGTCTCATGTAGAAAATTATCGAAGGACAGGGACCCTTCTTCCTGGAACTCGCTCCGCACCGGGATCACATTGATGAGGTAACCGGCCACATGCCTGAACCGTTCTTCATTTCTGCCGGCCGCCACCGGTATGCCCACGGCAAAATCAGTTTGACCGCTGTAACGAAACAGGAGGGATTGGAATGCGGCCAATAGCAGATTAAACAGGGTGGTGGACCTGTGCCTGGCCAGGTGCCTGAGCGTATCCGCCAGGGGGTGCGGTATGTCTTTGGTTACCGTTGCGCCGTTGAAGCCCTGCACGGGCGGGCGGGGATAATCCAGGGGCAGTTCCAGGGCCGGCGGGAGATCTGCCAGCGTTTTGCGCCAATATGCCGCCAGTTTCTCCCCTTCGGGGCTGTGTTGTAATTTGCTTTCCCACTCAACAAACCGGGCATGGGTGGCGGGAAGATACGGTAGATCCGGTTTGGTGTCTGTTTGATGGGCAGTATAGAGGGCATGGAGATCCGACACCAGGATCTGCATGGTCCGGGCGTCGCCGGCAATGTGGTGGACGCATAGCAGGAGGACCGGATTTTCATCCGGGCTGCGGAACAGAGTTAACCGCCAGACGGCTGTCTTCAGGTCAATGGGGGTTTTGGATGCAAGGTAGATGAGATCCACCAGGTCTTTTCCCTTTGATTCTTCTACTTCAACAACATCCATGGAAATTGTCGGCTGTTGCTGTACTTCCTGCCGGAGGATGCCGTCCTTTTCTTCAAACCGGACACGGATGGCAGGGTGGCGGGCCAGGGTCTGCTGCCAGGCATGGGTGAGGGCATCTTCCTTTACGCCCCGGTCCATCCGGAGTGCCGCCACCATATTATAGGCCGTGCTCCCGGGGGCATTCTGCTGAAAGAACCAGAGGGCCTCCTGGCCTGAGGAAAGGGGGTAGTATCGGGGGGCTTCCTGTTTTTTCTGCAGGAGTTCTGCCACCAGTTTCCGTTTTTCTTCCAGGGAGAGATTCTCGGTATTCATCGCGCTTTTATTGTCCCGATTCGATTTATTCAGGCTTGCATCATCCATTCTCAGACGAACCTCCTGTTTCCCGGGACAGGCGGTTGAGGAGCTGGTCCAGGTTCTCTTCATCCAGATGATCAATATTCGCCAGCAATTGTCCGGCGGTGTATGCATCAAGGGTATCCGGAATATCACCGGGGGGATCGGCTGCCGTTTCCTTTGCTTCCAGATGGCGGGCCAGGTCCCGTATGGTGGGATGGGAGAAAAGGTCCCCCACATCCAGTTCAATCCTCAGCTCTGCTTTAACCCGGGTGTAAATGTGAACGATCTGCAGCGAACTGGCCCCGAGGCTGAAAAAATTCTCCGTCACCCCGGCGGGGGAGACCGCCAGGGCCTCCTGAACAATTTCCTGCAGCCGTGTTTCAAGTTGTCCCAGGGGAGGAACAACTTCCCGGACGGCGGCTTTCCGCTTCGGAACCGGCAGGGATTTTCTGTCCACCTTTCCGTTGGGGGTCAGGGGCAGGGCATCGAGCCGTACAAATGTCTCGGGTACCATATAGCCGGGCAATCGTTCCCTGAGAAAGGTTTTCAACTGTTCATCCCGTGCCCCGTCTCCCCCATTGCAGGGCGTGGCGGTTGTCCGGTCCGGAAGGGTCTGCTGCTGTTCGCCGGTGATGCTTCCGCCGATAAAGCTGTGCAGAAGTTCCTGGCTTTCTTTGAGCCCGAACAGGGGGCGCAGGGGATCAAAGGTGAAGCCGCCGATGGGGCACAATCCCAGGTTCCAGCGGGGAGATTCCTCCATGAGCAACTGGCCCATGTATCCACATTCCAGCAGACAGAAATCCCGTCCCAGTGCACCGTACATGGGGGTGATGGCATCCAGGTCGCCCATGAGGAAGATACTGAATGCGGCCTGTTCGAATATGCCGCGGTTAATTCCCGTGTACAGATCGGAATCCATTCGCGCGGCGGTATTAATCGGAAGCAACTGGTGATCGACGGGGTGGTAATAGTAGATGCCTGCCGGCAGGCCGGAAACAGCCTCCGGCTTCACGTAGAGGTAGACCTGGACGGGATGGAGGCTGCCGGCAGAGGCGTACCGGTATTTGGGCAGCACCTGGGACGGGGGATGGATCGGTTTTAAACATGCCAGCAAACGGCTCAGATCTTCCAGTGTGACGACCTCTCCGTTGAATTCCCGGTAGGTTTGCCGGCGGATATAGCGCGCTTCATCCTGTTCTGCCGGGGGAAGGGGCAGAGCAGGGCCGTCTGTGGCCGGGGTGAGGAGCCCGGGTTGTTGCAGTTGAAATGACAATCGCTCTGCGGGGCAGGTCAGGGGAATGTGGTCGTCCGCCATGCCGTAGGATGACGGATCATCTGTCTTTTCTTCCACCAGGTAGGCCACGAGAGACTTCTCGTTTTTGATACCGTCCCCCGGTGCCTGGACAATACATTGCTTGACCTCCGGTGCCTGGGAAAGGTGATGCTCGATTTCCCCCAGTTCAATGCGGTGCCCGTTGATTTTAACCTGAAAATCCTCTCTCCCCAGAAATTCGATATGGCCGTCCGGGTGAAAGCGCCCCAGATCTCCGGTTTTATACAGCCGTTCTCCGGTATCCGGGTGGATGATGAATCGCTCAGCTGTCTGCATTTCATCTTTCCAATACCCCAGTGCCAGACCGTCACCACCGATATAGATACCGCCCTGCACATGGACGGGGCAGGGGGCCAGTCCCTTGTCCAGAATATACAGGCGCTGATTGCCTAATGGGCGTCCGTAGGGAATGCTCTTCCAGTCCGGATCAACCCGGTGGACGGGATAATACACAGACCAGACTGAACATTCCGTGGCACCGCCAAGGCTGATGGTGTCGGCCGAAGGCCAGAGCATACGGATACGGTCCGGCAGATCCGTTGGAATCCAGTCCCCGCTCATCATGATGGTCTTCAGGGGGGTGTCGGTGGGCGTGCCGGTGGGGGGCGTCTCCTGGTAGGTCACCAGCATCTGCATCAGGGCCGGCACACTGTTCCAGACCGTGACCCGGTGTGCGGCCATTAATTGTGCCCAGTGGGACGGGTCTTTGCGCTGCGAATTTTCGGGTAGGACAATCGTCCCCCCTGCGGCAAGAATGCCGAATATATCATAGACCGAAAGGTCGAAGTTGAGGTTGGAAAGGGCCAGCACCCGGTCTGCTTCGGTGATACCGAATCTGCGGTTGATATCCAGGATGGTGTTTACAGCCCCCCGGTGATCGATCATGACCCCCTTGGGAGTGCCGGTGGAACCGGAGGTATAGATGACATAGGCCAGATCTGAAGTGTTTTGACGGGGTGTCAGCGGCGGTGCTTCGGGGAGCCTTTCCGGTGTGACGGGGATGGGGACAACCGTTTCCGGCCAGTGTTGTTTCCGGAGCAGATGGGGTTGGGTCAGTACCAGGGACACGTCTCCCTGATCCAGCAGGTAATCTTGCCGTTCCGGGGGCAGTTCCGGGTCGATGGGCAGATAGGCACCCCCGGCCATGAGAATTCCCAGGACGGCCACCACCTGTTCCCATCCCTTTTCCATGACCACTGCCGCCAGCTGATTGGGTGCCAGGCCTTGCCGGATCAATTGTTGTCCCAGGGCATTGGCCGTTTCGAACAATTCCAGGTATGTGAAGGTACAGTCGCCATCCACCACCGCAATGTGACCTTCACGATGCTTCACCTGTCGGATGAACAATTCCTGTAATACGTCGTCCCGGAGGGGGATCTGTGTGCGGTTGAATGCTTTGCGCCGGCCCGCCTGGTGTTCCGGTAAACAGAGACTTCCTTGTTCTGTCCAGGCCGTATTATTTTCTGCCAGGCGGGTGACCCGGCTGCGGTAGGCGTCAAACATGTCTTCGATCATACCGGGGGGAAAGAGCCCTTCCACCACATCCCAGGTCAGGGACAGGGCCCCCTTTTCCTCGAATACCTGGTGGTCCAGCCAGACCTGGGGGGTCTGGGTAACAAAGCAGGGCATGTCGCTGTCCAACAGTTTTAAGTCGTCCATGTCCACGGCCAGTGCACTGGTAAAGACCACCGGTGCCAGGGCCTGGCCGTGAACGCCCCGGTGCCGGGCAAGGGATCTGAGCACCTGAATACCCGTGGTATATTGATGATCCAGGTCCTGCCACAATTGCTGCTGGATCCGGTGGGCACGGTCGCTGAAGGTATCCCCCGGCTTCGGGTTGATCTCCAGCAGGGTCAGGGAGGTGAAATCTCCGACAATATCATTCACCTGGGGGTGCAGGGGATAGCGGTTGAACAGGGTGAGGTTTATCATAAAATGCGGGGTGCTGCTCCAGAAGGCCAGGATATCCGAAAATGCGGCCAGAATCGCAGCGGAAGGGGTGAGACCTCTTTCTGAAATTCTTTTTTTCAACAATTGCCACAATGGGGCTTCCAGGTGGAATCCGTGTCGTCTGAACCGGGGCGCGACATCCCCGGGAGATTTTGCCAGGGGAAGGTCCGGTGCCTGGGGAAGCGTGGGCAGACGGTCTTGCCAATAGTTCTGAGACCGTTTATGTGCATCGGTGTCCGCCAGCTTCTCCTGGGCCAGGACATAGTCCCGGAAGGTGAGCTGCAGTTCGGGGAGTTCTGCCTCCGGCCTGTGATACAGGGTGTGCCATTCCCGGAATAAAATACCGAGACTGTGGGCATCCTGAATCAGGATATCAAGACTGATATGGAGACGGGTTACGCTGTCGAAATGGCTGGCCCGTATATCAAAGAGGGGCCATTGGGTGACATCCAGTACCTGATGGGACATCTCTTCGCGAATCTGTTTTAATTGTTCCTCCCTCAATGCCCTGTCTGCTGAGGCCAGGTCAAGGAAGGGGATCTCGTAGGACGGCACCTGATCTAAAATCTGCTGCCGGTCATCCACCATGACCATCCGCAGCATGTCGTGGCGCCGGATCAGGAGATTCCAGGCACGATTCAGTGCTGCCAGATCCACCCTGTGGCCGACCGTATGATCAAAATCCAGTTCCATGTATGCGTGGGTGGCAATACTCCCCAGTTCGAAGGCGGTACTCCGGCCCAGCCAATAGGCCTGCTGAACATCGGTCAGCGGGAAGGGGCGATTGCGGTCCCGGGGTGCGGGTGTCACCCGGGGGAGGGGCTCCGCCTTGTTTGCTTCCCGGTCCAGGCAGTCGGCAATTCCCTCAATCGTGGGGGAACTGAACAGGTGGTGTAAAGAGAGCTCCAGGCCCATCTCATTCCGGATATCGTTCACCATTTGGATGGCCAGAAGTGAATGGCCGCCCAGCATAGAAAAGGGGGCGTGAATATCAATGTCGTCCATGTTCAGCAGACGGTTCCATATCCGGGCCAATCGTTTTTCCGTTTCCGTTGCGGGCCGTGTGAATTCGCCGGAGGGTGTCCCGGGAAAGGCGTGGGCGGGGATGTCGTGACGGGTTAAGGCCTCCCTGTTTATTTTACCGTTTGGGGTGAGGGGAAACGCTCCGAGGACGACAAAGGCACCGGGAATCATATATTCGGGCAGCTGTTTCTGCAGGTACCTGCGAAGCGCCCGGGGGGAAGGTGTGGTTTCGCTGCTCCGGGTCACAATGAAGGCAACCAGTACGGACCCTGATTTGTTAGCGCGGGGAACCACTGCAGCCTCATTCACGGAGTCATGATGACTTAACACCTCTTCTATCTCACCGGGTTCAATGCGGAATCCCCGAAGTTTGATCTGATCGTCAATCCGGCCATGGAATTCCAGGGGGCCCGGGACACCGTCCGTTGCGGGCTGTCTTCGGGCCAGATCTCCGGTTTTGTATATGCGTTCTTTTTTGCCGGAAAGGGTGACTTCAATGAATTTTTCCGCCGTCTGTTCCGGGCGGTTCAGATACCCCCGGGCCAGCCCTTTCCCTGAAATGCATAGTTCTCCGATGGTGCCCGGTGGAACCTCTGCGTGGGTGTGATCCAGGATATATACGCTGGTATTATCGATGGGGTGGCCGATGGGCGGTCGTTCTCCGTCCGGCCGGCAGGTTGCCGTGGTGGCACAGACCGTCGCCTCTGTGGGCCCGTATGCATTGATTAGGGTCCTTCCTTGGGACCAGCGCCGGGTCAATTGACCGGAGATCGCTTCTCCGGCCACAATGAGATATGCCAGACTGGGGTACTCGCCATGGGGAAGGGCCGCCAGGGCCGACGGGGGCAGGGTCATATGGGAGATTTCCTGATCCAGTATGAGATCGGCCAGGGAATCCGACGGCAGCAGACGTTCTGCCGTATTTAGATGAAACCGGGCCCCATGGGGGATCGCCATGGCAAATTCAAAACAGAAGGCGTCAAAACTGAAAGACGAGAACTGAAGAACACGGCTTTCTTCGTTTATCCGGAATCGTTTTTTTATAAAGGCGGAAAGGTTGAAGAACCCCCGGTGAATTACCATCACCCCTTTGGGTTTGCCTGTGGAACCGGAGGTATAGATCACATAGGCCAGATTCTCCGGTCCGCTTTGCCGGGGAAGGTTTTTATCATCTAAACCAGATAATTGTTCGGCTGCTGAATCGAGGAAAAATGTGTCGATGCTTTTGCTTTCCCACAGCGGCAGGTTATTTCCAAGGTGTTTCCGGCTCAAAATCAGCGAAATCCCGCTGTCTTCCACCATGTATTTCAGGCGATCCTCCGGATAGTCCGGGTCCATTGGCAAAAAAGCGCCCCCGGACTTTAAGATGCCGAGAATCCCGATAATCATTTCCGGGGACCGGTCCATACAGATCCCCACCGGTTTTTCTTTGTCTATCCCCTGATCGATTAAAAAACGGGCAAGCTGATTGGCTTTGGCATTGAGTTCCCCGTATGTGAGTCGGGTTGGTATACTGTCGTCAGCATATGGGGCGCCGGTCATTGCATCATCACTGCCATTATAGACAACGGCGATATTGTCCGGGGTGCGTGCCGCCTGGACTTCGAATAGATCAACAATGGTCCGGTGCAGGGGGGGGCGTAATTCTGAAAAATTTGAAGACGTTTGATTCCTATCGTACATGCGACACCTTATTTCAGTCGTTCGCTGAGATTATCTGAGTATTCTTATCCAAAAGGGTGCGAGGTTAAGAATATCAGAATTGGTGCGGATCGCAAAGGATTCAAATACAATTTGGCCGATACTTGTTTTATATCCTTAGAGCGTAGAAAGGGGCCTCATAACCTGAAAGCCGTTTTGCAGTATATCTCATACCGTCAATGATTGTTTTTGGGCCTCTGTTGTTTGGGGGGAGAAGGCATTGGCAGGCCTGCACAACGCCTGAGATAATCCGCATCGGTTTTCGATAAACCCGCACTTTCAGGGAAATAGGAAAAGTCGACAGGATTCGTTTTAAAAATAATATGAAATAGTGAGGCGGCAGCCAGATAGGTGCCGCTGATGCTGGGATGTTCCCCGTCCTTTGCCAATAAACTCAACTCAGGGCGATCGGTTTTGATGCGATCCATTAACAGTCCCACCGGGGCAAAATCTATGGAAAGATCAGCAGTGATGTCAAGGTGGGCCTGATAGATCTCTTCCAGGGAAATCCGGTCCAACCGGTTGTAAGGCCAGGTCATGAACAATACAGGTTTTGCACCGTGTGCTTTGCATTCCCGGTAAAATAGTCCGGTGTACTTTTTGAAGTTTTCCACTGTGGTCTCCGGGAGATCTTCCTGAAGGACAACCACGTGATACTTTCCGGTTCTGATTTGTTCCCGGGCAATGGAAAACAGCCAGAGGTATTTCAGGCTGACACCGGAAACCGTCACCGATGTGGTTTTAACTGGGATACCGGGGCAACCGGAATTGTCTGAATTCGCCAGTTTTTCAAAATGGTATCCCACACCTTTGTTCCAGGCGGTAAGGCTGTTGCCAATGAATAGAATGTTTAGCTGCTTGGGGATATTCACCGTTCATCTATCCCTATCTGGTTGTTGACATACGGCCAGTTTAAATGAAAACCGCAGCAGCTTCAACTACCCTCAATCATATCCTCAAGCTCCGGGGAGGAAAACGAAAGTCCTGCGATATGAATATAGGCCTCCTGCCTTTTGGATTCCAATTCCTGTCTGGTCCTGCCGGAGAATATCATGGTGG
>JAKSBB010000254.1 GCA_022361315.1 Desulfobacterales bacterium | reverse complement strand
TTTTCAAAAATCGAGGCAGGGAAACTCTCCATCGAGGAATCGGCCTTTTCCCTGGATATCGTCCTGGAGAATCTGGTCAGCCTCTACTCGGTCAAGGCCAATGAAAAATCCCTGGATTTCAGTGTGAAAAAGGCTTCGGATATCCCCGGGCTTCTCAAGGGGGATCCCATGAGGCTGGAACAGGTCCTGGGCAATCTGGTGAGTAATGCGGTCAAATTCACGGACTGCGGCAGCGTCTCTCTGGAGGTGGATATGGTTCGTGAAACCCGGGATAAGGTACAGCTTCGTTTTTCCGTGTCAGATACCGGTATCGGCCTGGAATCCGGCCAGATGGAAAACGTGTTCCAGGCCTTTACCCAGGCAGACGGTTCTTTTACCCGGAAATACGGAGGCACCGGTCTGGGGCTGTCCATCTGCCGTCACCTGATCACGCTGATGGGTGGGGAAATCGTATTGGAAAGTGCTCCGGGTAAAGGCAGCCGATTTTATTTTGACCTGGCGTTTTCCAAGGCAAAGGTAACAGACACAGGTCTAAACGAAGCCTCCGAAACTGACAAAAGCACGGGCCCCATTCCCTGGTTCGGAGGGTGTCGGGCACTGGTTGTAGAAGATAACCGCACCAACCAGCAGGTGGCCAGGGAGTTGCTGGAGGCCGCAGGGGTTTGTGTCACTCTGGCAGATAACGGAGAAAAGGCACTGAAGAGGCTCGCCATAGAAACGTTTGATCTTGTACTCATGGACATCCAGATGCCGGTGATGGACGGGTTTACCGCCACAAAGGAGATCCGGGGTATAAACAGATTCCAAACCCTGCCCATCATTGCCATGACCGCCCATGCCATGGTCACGGACCGGGAGAAATGTCTGGCCACCGGTATGAACAGCCATCTTACCAAACCCATTGATCCGGATACCCTGTACGCCACATTGTCAAGATGGCTGCCCCCATCAGGACAAACCGTGGTGCCTATCGTGTTGCAGGACAGGGCGAAGAGCTCATTAGAGGCTGCAGGCACATACATCAGCGTGGCCAAAGGCCTGGAAAAGGTCGGTCACAATGTCCACCTGTTCCATAAACTGCTGAAGGACTTCCGTGAGGACCATCGGGATGCACCGGGAAGGCTGGCCCGGGCACTTGAGAAGAGCGACTGCGAATCTGCTGTCCGCCTGGCCCATACCCTCAGGGGAGCGGCAGGCAACCTGGGTGCCCGTGAACTTTCAGACGCTGCGGCCCGACTTGAGTCCGCTTTGAGCAGCACCGGGAATCATTGGGAATACCTGGATATGTTTAATGAGGCATTTGAACGGGTGATGGGGGAAATCGCCATACTTGTTAAAGCGGATGCAGAAGATCAGCTGTCATCAGAACATGAAACGGATTGGGATCAGCTGTCACCCTTAATGGGGAGACTACGGGACCTGCTATCGGAAGCCAATCCCGAGGCTGTGGACTTGCTGCCGGAGATCAGGCGCTTTCTGGGGCCGGAATTGCAAGAGGACTACCTCCGCCTGGCAAATGGGGTGGATTCCTTCCAATTTGACGAGGCCGTGGTCCACCTGGATGGCATCCTGCGAAAAGGCAGCGGGTTGCAGTGACTCTATTGCTTGAAGCAATGTCTGCTGTTCCGCTCCCTTGGTTTTACGGCCAGGGCAACGTATCCGGACGGGCAACAAGATCGTCAAGTTTCTCAAAAAACAATCCCGCATGATAGCCGTCGGCCAGGCCGTGGTGGAGCTGCAGGGACACTGGCATGGTGACTTTCCCGTTCCCCCGGGTGAGCTTGCCCCACGATATCCTGGGGATGTTGTCGGTCCAGTCGCCTTTCACCGGGTGGGTAATGGAGGTGAAGTTGATCCAGGGGACACAGGAGACAAAGAGCAGCTCATCCGCCCCGGGCTTGTCGATGAGGTTGGGATTCGCCTTCACCCGGGCAATGCCGGTATCCACATCCTTGAAAAACTTCTGGATGTCATCCGTATACTCCACTGCGCAGAAGGCCAGGGTTTTATCTTCGGTCATCACGGCAAAGGAGGGGTGGACAATATCATGGGCCACCACCTCATTCTCCCGGACACG
>JAKSBB010001295.1 GCA_022361315.1 Desulfobacterales bacterium | reverse complement strand
GTCCCTTGTAAACGGCCACAAAGGGTATGGCCAGACAGGCGGCCCAGAAGGCGGATATTTTACCGAAATGGTGATGCCAGAATGTCCCTGCCACCAGGGGAAGCAGCGCAATGGACAGCAGCATACAGGCAAAGGGAATGCACGAATAAAGCGGCAGTTCCTCACCCAGATTGGCATGGCCGTGATGACCATGGCCGTCATCGCTATGATCCGCCGCATTCCCATGGCTTTCGCCACTGTTCTGGGACTGGGCGTCAAGGGTAGAATGGGTGGCTCCGTCCTGCCCTTCCGAGGCGAATGCGGTGGCAGCCCCTTGCGGTAGATAAATCAGAGCAAAAAAGATAATCAAAAGAGGTGTGATAATCGCAAGCTTATCCAACTTCATGATCAAAATCCCCCTGGGGTTGTGGTGCTGATCAACCGAGAAGCCGGCTTAGGTACCCGCTCCGGACGGGCAGCTGGATATCCTTAAGGGAGCGCGACGCTGGCTGAATCAGTCTGATACCGGACGATAACAGGGCACGTACACTACAAGCGCATATTAAGTTGACTAATAGAAATTATAACAAAAGTCAAGCCGGCCTCAACGGATAAGGGTCACAAATGCGTTATTTTAATTTATTTTAGTCCTTTCAGGAATTCTTCATAAACCCGGTAGGTCTGCGCCGGTGCTTCCAGAAACGGGACATGCCCCACATTTTTAAAGATCCTGGTCTGATGATCGGGAATGCCTGCTTCAAAGACCTTAACGGCGGAAACATCAACAATCCTGTCTTTATCCCCCCAGATGATCAGGGTTGGCGCAGAGATCTTCGGCAGATGGGGTTCAAGGGGATCTTTAAGGGATAAAAGAATGCCGTCAAACATGACACGTTCCGTTTCCAGGCGCTTTTTGCGGACATCCATGATGTGGTCGGCAATGCGGGACGGGATTTTCGGGGGGACATGATAGATGATGGCCATCATCTCTTCAAATCCCGTTGAACTGTCCGGGATCAGAAGGTTCTCGCCTGTGTTTTCAAAATGCCTGATATAATCCGGCGTTTCACTGGTCTGTATGCCGGCGGCATCCATCAGAACAAGACTCAGCAATTTATCCGGATAGTGAGCGGCATACCAGGCACTGATATATCCCCCCATGGAAATACCGAAGAGATGCACCTTGTCCACTCCCAGTATCGACAGGAATCGATCCAGGCGGGCCGCCTGATCTGCAATGGTGTAGGAGGCTTCGGCCACAAACCGGTTTTTCGCGAATCCGGGAAGATCCGGTGCCACCACGTGATAATCCTTACCAAACCGTGTCATCATATGGATCCAGGGTTCTTTACTGCTGCTGAAGCCGTGAACCAGGACGATGGTCTCCCGGTCCGGATCACCGGCGGTAAGATAGGGCCAGAGATGATCATCCACCTGGATGGAACGGGTTTCGATTCCGCCTTTCCATTTGGCGGCATGTGTCAGCCCGTTCAGCAACACGCCGGGGAAAAACCAGTAAAGGCCGGCCCCTGCCATAGAAAAAAGGAAGACAAGCCCTGCGACTGCTTTCAAAAACATTTTCATGATGCCATTCCCATTGAAGTGTTTATGAAATCCCACTTAAAAACATCGAGAAACCAAGGCAATTCTATTACCGGAGTTCGGCCAAAAGGTCTTCCGAACGATTCACCGTTTCAGGATCAAGCCCCAGCACTTTTGCCGCTTCCCGTACCGCCACGTCCGCGCCCCGTCCGGATTCCCGAATATCCTTCAGGGCATAGGCCCCCCGGGATTTGGATAATTTCTCCCCGTCCTCACCCCGTATTAAATCGTGGTGAAAGAAGGTGCAGGCAGGAAATTTCCTGAAGCCAAAACACCGGGCCAGATACAGCTGGGCAGCCGATGATGCCAGAAGGTCTTCCCCCCTGACGATCAGATTTGCTCCGGTGGTTTCGTCTTCAATCAAACTGGCCAGTTGATAACTGGGCTGGTCATCCCGTCGCCACAACACAAAATCACCAAAAGCTCCGGCCAGATCCACCTGTCGCCCCCCGACATCAATTCGGCTGCCTTCATCCACCGCAAGCCGGATGGTGTTCTGCCCAGGTGTAAAGGTCAGTCCGGCGCTTCGGCAGGTTCCCGGGTAAAGGCCGTTAACAGAAGCCTGCTTTATGGCTTTGCGGCTGCACTGGCAGACAAAAGTATGGTTGGCTTCCTCACCGAGTTTCCGGAGATGATCAAAATAGACGGCTTTGCGTGGCTGCAGGGAATAATCTTTCAAAAAAGATTCCGGCCCGTCCGGTCCTTCATCCCAGTCCAGCCCCAGCCACTCAAGGGAGGCAAAGATATCCTCAAGCACTTCCGGACGGAACCGCTGGGCATCCATATCATCAATTCGCAGGTGGAGATGTCCGTTACGACTCCGCACCAGCGCCCAGGTCACCAGAAAGTTCAGGGCATTGCCCAGGTGGAGGAAGCCGCTGGGGGTGGGTGCCAGCCTGGACACCGGTTGCTCGGGAAGACAGCCTAAATCAAGGGGTAACAATTGTGGGGGAAGGGCCACTGGATTTCGTTCCGTTATTTATAGAGTGAACTTCTTGCATTGACATTTAACGCATCTAAATCAGTTGATGGGACTGAGATTCGGGCATATTTAACCATCCCATACGCGATCATACAAAGCTGCAATGAACCAAAAACACAAAGAATTCACTACTTTTTTATATATTTTGTCTTTATTTTTTCATCAAACTATGTATAAAAACACATAAAATTGGTAATTTTATAACATATTTTAACTTTCATAAAAAAAGGAATGCTATGAAACGCTCCATATTTATCATTCTCTCTTTTAGTTTTCTACTCTTTTTTTCCGGCTGTATGTCCATATCCAGTGTCCCCAGCGAAATGTGCTTAACAGATCCGGGCAACCGGAAAATTAATAATATTCCCGGTGAAAAAATCGGCCACATGATGCATGCCTGTGCCGATACAATGCTGAAAGCCTCCCCCACTGACAGAGCAAAAGATATCGACGCCCGCGTCCTCAGCCGTCAAAGCCGTGTGGTCATTGAAGTAGATGCAATCCTGCCGGATTGCGGAGCGGCCAAAAAAGACCAACCGGTTACCTATTTGTGCAAATATGAAAAAGGGGTGTTGATATCCGGTATCTGGATGAAGGGGCCGCAGTCCGAATAAGAAGCTTGTGAGAAAAAAACAATACGGCGCAGGACACAAGATCATTAAAGCATAAATCGTTGCTTGAAAACCAAAAGGGGCTCAGTGAAAACTGAGCCCCTTTTTGCGTTGTCCGCCATGCCTGGCCCACAACGCAAAAAAGGCTTCCAAGAAAATCTTGAAAGCCTTTTATTCTTAGGTGGTCGGGACGGCTGGATTTGAACCAGCGACCACTTG
>JAKSBB010001183.1 GCA_022361315.1 Desulfobacterales bacterium | reverse complement strand
CGATGCCGGGCAGATCCCCTTTTTTCTTTCCTTTTGCCAGTGCATGCTCAAGTTGTTCCGGGCTGAAATCCTTGATAAGGGCCGCTCCGGTATCCGGGGTGACCCCCCTTACCATGACACCGGAAAAAGAGCGGGAGGTCCGGATCATTGCCTGGCCGAATAAGACGGGGGAAACTGCCGTGACGCCGTCAATGCCCCGGATGCGTTCGGCCAGGGCATCCTTGTCCTCGAATGCCCCCCCGTAATTCATCACCAGCATGTGGGGCTCAAGGCCCAGAATCCTGTTTCGGAATTCTGTCTCAGCACCGCTCATAACAGCGATCACGACCACCAGTGCCATGACACCGAGTATAACACCGGCAACGGAAAGAAAGGTGATCAGGGAGATGAACCCTTCTTTCCGTTTTGCCCTGAGGTATTTTTTCGCTATGAAGTATTCGACTGCCATCAGGCCGGGCCGTTAAGCGTTCTTTTTCATATGGGGGAAAAGAATAACTTCTCGTATGGAAGGTGAATCAGTCAGCAGCATGACCAGGCGGTCAATACCGATGCCTTCACCTGCTGTGGGCGGCATACCGTATTCAAGGGTTTCCACATAGTCCGAATCCATGATGTGGGCTTCGTCATTGCCCTCGTCCCTCTGGCGGACCTGCATGAGGAACCGGTTATGCTGATCTTCAGGATCGTTGATCTCGGAAAAGCCGTTGGCAATTTCCCGGCCGGCAATGAAAAGTTCGAACCGATCGGTGAGTTCCGGGTCAGTATCGCTTTTCCGTGACAGCGGGGAGACCTCAACGGGATATCCGGTGATAAATGTCGGTTGAATCAGCTTGGGTTCCACCAGGGCATCAAACAGTTTGGTCAGAACCTTTCCGTGTCTGTCTTTTTTGGTAATGTGTATATTATTTTTTTCTGCATGATCCAGAAGCGCCTGGGTATCGTTTACAATCTCCGGGTCGATGCCGCCGATGGTGGACAATGATTCCACCATGGGGATTCGCTGCCATCCCCTGGAAAAATCAATGGTTTCCCCCTGGTATTCAAGACTGGTATTGCCGGTCACCTGCCGGACAATCTGCTCGAACATGATTTCCGTCAAATCCATCAGATCTTCATAGGTGGCGTAGGCCTGGTAGAATTCGACCATGGTAAACTCCGGGTTATGGCGTGTGGAGACCCCTTCGTTTCTAAAGTTACGGTTGATTTCAAAAACCTTTTCAAATCCTCCGACCACCAGGCGTTTTAAATAAAGCTCAGGGGCGATACGAAGGAAGAGCTCCATGCCCAGGGCATTGTGCCAGGTTTTGAAAGGTGTGGCTTCCGCACCGCCGGGAAGGGGTTGCATCATTGGTGTTTCAACTTCCATGAATCCCTTTTCCTCGAAAAAACGGCGCATGGCAGACACGATGGCGCTTCTTTTGGTGAAGATCTCCCTGGCCTTCTCATTCATGATGAGATCAAGATAGCGCTGGCGATACCTCTTTTCAGGGTCTTTGATCCCATGAAATTTTTCGGGCAGCGGCCTTACGGATTTGGACAAGAGCCTGAAGTCATCCGCCAGAACGGTCCACTCTCCGGTCCGGGTCTGAAACAGGGGGCCGGAAACGCCGATGAAATCACCAATATCAAGCTTTTTAAACAGAGCGTAAGTGTCGTCTCCCACTTTGTTTTTCTGGATATAGACCTGCATTTGCTCGCCGCTGTCCTGGAAACGGACAAAGGAAGATTTACCCATTTTATTGACAGCCATCATTCGGCCGGCCAGATTGAACTTCCTGCCCTCTTCCCCCAAGGTATCGGTTTCATTTTCGATAACAGCTTTTACTTCAGGCACAGTGCATGTGGGGATGAAGTCGTTTGGGTAAAGTTGAACGCCGCCGTCCTTGAGTTCGTTGATCTTTTCCTTGCGTAGTTTGAGCAACTTGCTTGTTTTATCCATGGGACATTACTTTCATTTATTGTCTGGTATTATCTTAAAGCGGATTAGTCTCTTATATTTTTAAACGATTCGTTCCATTGTACCTTCGAGAGCCGGAATCCTTTTGCTGCCAAACTCTTGTCAGGCATTAAAACACAGTAAAATATCCTTTTTTGGGGGGGAATGTCAAGCAGTTGTTCCCGGCGAGTCACTGGGGAGGGCGCGGGAGTATGGATTGCTGAAAATCAGCGTAAATATGGTGCCTTTGCCCGGAACGCTCTCAAAGTCGATCATTCCGTCGTAGGTGTCGATGATTCTGTGAATGATCGGCAGACCTAAACCTGTGCCGTCGGGTTTGGTGGTGTAAAACGGATCGAAGATGTGGGGAGCCCTTTCTTTGGGGATGCCCAGACCGGTGTCCCGGATGGTTAGATATACGCGTTTGTTTCTGGGGGCATCCAGGGTGATGATAATCCTGCCGGTGCCTTCAATGGATTCCGCTGCATTTTTAACCAGGTTCCAGAGTATCTGCTGCATGTGTACGGGGTCCATGGTTACCGATAGTTGTTTTTCAATGCGTGTGGACAATTGTATTCTGGATTTCCACTCCGGTGTATTCATAAACAGGGTGATTACATCATCTATGGCTGCAGCCATATCCAGCAGTTTGGCATTGGTTTTTCTGGGGCGTGATATCAGGCGGATATCATTGACGATCTGCTTGAGCCGGTCTGTTTCACGGAGAATGATTTCCATTAGCTTTTCCTGGTGGCCGCCGTCACGGTCGTCCCTGAGCATCTGGATCGAACCGGAAAGTGATGCCAGAGGATTTTTAATCTCATGGGCAATACCGGAAATGATCTCATCAACGGCAGCCATCTTTTCCACCCGCTTCAGGTGTTCCTGAGTGATTTTGAGTTCCTGCCGGGCTGCTTTTAACTGAAAGGCCAGGATGCCGCTCAGCGCAGCGACGGCAAAACAAGCGGCGATGGTGATAACGATCCGGTAAAGGATCTCTGCCTCATCAGCACTCTGGGAGAGTGGCGGACTCTGGGTAAAGGGTGCAATGATTTTAAAATACTGAAATTCGATCAACAGACCGTATTGAATACTTGAGAGGGTCGCTGCCACAAAGCTGCCTTGCTGGAGAAGCAACATGGCGGTATAGATAATCACCAGCAGGTAAAGAAAGGTGAAAATGCTTTCAAAGCCACCGGTGACGTATATAATCAATGTGACAAGAACAGTATCCGCCGCTGTCTGTACATAGGCCAGTAATACCAGGTGTGTTTTCCGGTTCAGCCAGATAAGATAGACCAATGACATCAATAAAACCGCAGCAGCCATTTTATACAGAGACAAAAAAGGCTGGTCCAAACTTGACCCGGCCTCATTGTTGGCAAAGAAGAGGGTCGAGAAAATCAGAACAATGGCAAAAACTGCCCTGGCGAGGATCAGCCATCTGATCTGCTCAGTCAGCGCATCTCTATCATTTAAAGATTGGGTTTCAACCGTCTTATCCAATTGAACCGGCCATGGAAAAAATTGGAAGATACATGGCGATCACAAGGCCACCGACAACCACGCCAAGAAAAACAAGCATGAAAGGTTCAATCATATCCGTCAGATTTTTTACTGCCTGGTCCACCTCGTCATCGTAAAAATCGGCAATTTTCTCCATCATCGTGTCCAAAGCACCCGTGGATTCCCCAACAGCGATCATTGAACAGACCATGGATGGAAATACACCGCTTTCAAGTAGTGGATCTGCCATGGATCGTCCTTCGGCAATGCCGACTTTTACATCCTGAATGGCAAATTCAACGATCTTATTGCCTGAGGTTTTCCCCACGATGTCTAGGGCTTCAAGTATGGAAACACCACTGGAAATCATAGTGGAAGTGGTGCGGGTAAATTTTGCAACTGCGACTTTCCTGATCAGGATTCCCACCACCGGCAGGCGCAAAAACAAATCATCCATCATGATCCTGCCTTTGGCTGTTTTATAAATCCTGCGGAGCAAGAAAATAACACCGAATAGTCCGCCGAATATATAGATGAAATTACCGATCACAAAGTCACTCAATGCCACAACCATCATCGTCGGGCCTGGTAAAGCGGAGCCCATACTTGCAAACATGTCTTCAAAAACCGGGATAACAAACACCAGGATAATGGTTACAACGATGATGGCCACAACAATGGTGATGGCCGGATAGGTCATGGCCCCTTTTACCTGCTTTTTCAGTTTTGCCATCTTTTCCATGTATGCGGACAATCTTTGGAGAATCACATCAAGGATACCCCCCGCTTCCCCGGCGGCAATCATATTTATAAATAGTTCATTGAAAACTTTTGGATACCGTTTCAAGGCATCTGCAAAGGTCTCGCCGGACTCTACGGCTTCCTTTATTTTCTTCAATTGCTTCTTGAAGGTGGGATTCTCCTGCTGAGATTGAAGTATGTCCAGGCATTGTAGCAGCGGCAGACCTGCATCAATCATGGTTGAGAACTGTCTGGAAAAAATGATGACGTCTTTTTCAGTGACTTTAGGTTGGAAAAATTCGATATTCTCCAGCAGATCCTTGGGCTTCTTTTTGACGCTGGTGACATTTATTTTCCTGCGCTCAAGGCTGAGCTGGACCTGCTCTTTGCTCTCAGCCTCCATCTCACCCTTGATTTTTTTTCCCTTTGGATTCTTTCCCTTCCACAAATAAATATCTGCCATGGTTTTTCCTTAGCGTTATATGGACGTTTTATTCGTAGTACACACCGACACTCATCCGGATTTCAGGTTGTTTGAGATTTGCAATTTTTATTCCATAAGGCTTTCGCCAGGAACCTCATGTGGGGCCGGTGCCTGACAATTTGTAAATTGGACCTCTTTAGTATATAAATTGCGAACCACCTTTTCAACAGGAGTCAATCGTTGGGCAAAAAAAAGATTACAGCGCAAACAATCATCACCAGTCACGTGAATGCGGATTTTGATGCCATTGGGTCTATGCTGGCTGCGCAAAAGCTCTATCCCGGTGCCGTTATCATATTTCCCGGCTCCCAGGAGAAAAACTTGCGGGATTTCTTTATCCATTCCATGAGTTACCTCTTCAATATGGCGGATCCCGCAGCCATTGATTATTCCGAAACCAGCCGGCTGGTGATTGTGGATACCCGCCAGAAGGGAAGACTGACAGGGGTGGCCGAATTGCTCAAACAGAGCGATCTTATCATTGATATTTACGATCATCACCCCCCCATGCCCGGTGAAATTCGGGGGACCACCGATGTGTCAAAACCCTATGGGGCAACCACAACCATACTTTGCGAACTGCTGAGGGAAAAAAAGATCGAGGTGACCCCTGAAGAGGCCACCGTGATGGCATTGGGGATATATGAGGATACCGGTAATTTTACCTATACGTCCACCACGCCGGCAGATTTTATCCAGGCAGGATACCTGGTGTCTTGCGGGGCCAGTCTTAATACCATCGCCAGCCTTGTGGTCAAGGAGATGAAAACCGAGCAGGTGACATGGCTGAATGAACTGCTGAACGAAATGGCTGTCCATCATATAAACGGTATTGCTGTACACCTGTCTATGATCTCTTCCCAGTCCTATATCACTGATCTGGCGTCCATCGTACAGAAGATTGTCCGGATGGAGAACCTGGATGTCTTTTTTACTGTGGTACTCATGGGTACCAAAATAAATATCATTGCAAGGAATCGGATTCCTGAAGTGGATGTGGGGAAACTGCTGACGGAGTTCGGTGGCGGCGGCCACAGCTACGCCGCTTCTGCCAAAGTGGAAAATCAGACACTTCCCCAGGTGGAACTGCGTCTTCTGGAGTTACTGAAACAACAGCTGACAAGTATCCAGGTAACGAAAAAACTCATGTCTTCTCCTGCCATAACCGTTGATGCCGATCGGTCCTGCGAAGATGCCGCCCGCTTAATGACCCGGTATAACATCAACGCATTGCTTGCCATTGATGGGGATACGGGTAACTATGAAGGGTATATCACCAGACAGGTGGTTGAAAAACTCCAGTTTCACAAGCTGGGGAAGCAACCGGTGGTCGAGTACATCAATTCCGAGGCCGTCACGGTGGCTCCGGATGCCGACCTCACGGAAATTGAAGAAAAAATAATCGAGGACAAACAGCGGATTGTTCCGGTGATGGAAGACGGCCGGATTCTCGGGGTGATTACCCGCACCGATCTTCTGGATTACCTTGTTGAGCACAACAGGGAGATTGCCAGGGCCGAAAAAATGGTGGTCAA
The DNA here is from genome assembly GCA_022361315.1 of Desulfobacterales bacterium. Next base: position 84 of record JAKSBB010001183.1, on the reverse strand, counting down.
CCTTCCGAATACCAAGAAAAAATTTGTCCGCCATCTTCTGGAGCAGCGGCTTGACGACCGGATCGCATCTTTACTGATAGATGT
>JAKSBB010000739.1 GCA_022361315.1 Desulfobacterales bacterium | reverse complement strand
ATTATACATATATGTGTATACTATATGTTCTAATTTAAAAAGATCAAGGTATATTATTGTTTATTTATAAAAACGCAGGGTAACTTGTTGATAACCAACAAGTTACAAAGAAACAACCTTTTGTTTCTTTTTGTTTCCTAGTTTCTACTTAACTTCTTGATTATCAAGCACTTGTTCGGAAACAATAAAAAAAGCCCCTTTCGGGGCTCTTAAATCCAACTCAAAAAAGCACTTAATTACCTGCCTCTTAAGTCTCTTATAATTGCTTCGATCCTTTCGTCTACCTTGAACTTTGCTTTTGTCTCAAGGACTTTTTGTTTCTCGGTTTCCTTTTTATTTCTAAAACGATCTAAACAATCTTCCCCTAAATAGTCAACGATAGTTCTTTCACATAAAGCACGCCCGGCTTCAGGAGCAATAACTAGGGCGTTTGCTTCACACTTTCGAACACCTATTTTGGCAATATATTCTTGTAAATAGGGAAGGTGAAAATTTGGGTGGGGTCGCCCATTCTTAGTGGTACCTTGCACCACTTGGCCGCCTATCATTTTAGCCAATTCACCCCCTCCGGTGACAAGATTGTCTATCCAAGTGAGGTTATTTCTTGTGATAAAATCATAGTTGAGACCAAACCGCTCAATAGTTAAGCTGCTTGGATCGTATCCTTTTTCACCGTCTTCCCAATAAATGTTTTTGACATCATCGATATTTTTCCGGAGTGTTTCGGATATTCGCAGACCGTCCGGGTCATGATCCCCACAATACAGGAGAACGCATTCTAACCCTTTATCTTCTGCTTCTTTGAATCTCCGGGCATATTCCGCCCGTTGACGGATAGAAGACCATCCCTTAGCGTTAGCAATAGGTACGTGGTATTGTTTGCAAACGGGCTGGAAAAGAGTAACCAGGTCGATCTTTTCTACGATCATTTGGATGTAGTATTCTTCACCTTCCCACCAATTGGGCTCGTACCAATCTTCGCACCTATAGCCATAGTCCAGCCACGTAGCTAAGAATTGAGCATGTGAAAGGCTCTCTGGCTCGTGCACCTCTTGGAAATCCCTGGCTGCTTCTTCTGCGGTAAAATCAACAGGGAGATACCCTTCTTTCCGACACCGGTTGATAAGATTCTCGACTTTATCAAATTGGTCCTTGGTCGCATACCCGTTTTGCTCCATAATGTAAGCCCACCCCCTAGATGAAACTTTGAAACCGATCTGAGCGGCCAGGGTTATTGCAAATTCTGCAAATTCATGTAGATTATTTTT
>JAKSBB010001063.1 GCA_022361315.1 Desulfobacterales bacterium | reverse complement strand
GAAGACCCACAACAGCCTCCAGGACCAGATCCGGGTCCGCCACATTGCGGAACAGGCAAGAAAAGAGAGCCAGGAACGCTATTTCCTTTTGATGGAAGCGGCGCCGGATCCCATTGTAAATTACGATATGGAGGGACGGGTAATTTATATTAACCCGGCATTCACGCGGGTCTTCGGATGGACCATGGAAGAGGTGGCCGGCAAAAAGATGGATCATTTCGTACCTGAAGACCACTGGCCAGAAACCCGGATCATGATCCGGCAGGTGATTTCCGGAGACGGCATCTTTGACGTGGAAACCCGAAGGTATTCAAAACAGGGCGGCCTTGTGGACGTGAGCATCTCAGGTACCACGGCCCATGACAGCGGCGGGAAACCCACAGGTTCCATTATTATTCTCAGGGATATCACCCGGTCCAAGGGGCTGGAAAAACAGGTGATGCAGGCCGGGGAAAGAGAGCGGCTCAACATCGGCCAGGACCTGCATGACGATCTGTGCCCACATCTCATCGGCGTGGCCGGCCTGGCCGAAGTTCTCAGGGATACCCTGGCGGACAGGGACGACCCGTCGGCCGGCCTTGCCGGGCAGATCGGGGAACTCACCGGGGATGCCGTGGAAAAAACACGGGCCCTGGCCAGGGGGCTCTGCCCGGTTCACCTGGTGGCCCACGGGCTCCAGGCGGCATTGGAGGATATCGGCAAGGGATTTGCCTCTCATCCTGGCATACGGTTTTCATGTGAGGCTGATCCGGAGGCGGATGTGGGGGACAATACCCGCGCCACCCATCTTTACCATATTGCCCGGGAAGCAGTGAATAATGCAGTGAAGCATTCAAAGGCCAGCCAGGTCCGGGTGTTGCTGAGCCTGGTAAACAAGGGGTTGGACAATGAACATATCCGGCTCAGTATCCGGGATAACGGGCAGGGCATCCGGCGCATGCTACAGGGAAACGGGGGGCGAACTCCAGGAAACGGCATCGGCCTCCAGATCATGGAGTACCGCGCTAAAATTATTGACGCCCGGTTTTCCATTGATACGGACCACAGGGGCACCGGCATCCATGTCCGGCTGAGCAGGGTATCCGGGATAAACACCGGAGAAAGGGCTTTATGAAAAAAGAATCTACACCCCATAAAATTATCATTGTTGATGATCATCCCATATTCTGCCTGGGCATGACCGAACTCATCAACAAGGAGCCGGATCTCCTGGTGGCCCGCAGCGTGGATACGGCCGACATGGCCTGGGATGCCCTGCAGGCGGAGACGCCTGACCTGATGATCGTTGACATTTCCCTTGCGGAGAGCAACGGCATCGATCTTGTGGCGGATATCGGCCGTGATTATCCTGATCTGCCGGTGCTGGTGGTTTCCATGTACGATGACTCCATGTATGCGGAGCGGGCCCTGCTGGCCGGGGCCAGGGGATATGTGATGAAGCAGCGGGCCATCGGCCGTGTGGTGACGGCCATCCGTCAGGTGCTGGAGGGAAACATCTACGCCAGTGATGCGATCAAAGAGAAGATGCTCCAGCGGATGATCAGCCGGAAATCCCCGAAAACCGGTGTCAGTCTGGATGATCTGACCAACCGGGAACTGGAGGTTTTCCGGCTCATCGGGGAAGGCCTGGACTCCAGGGAGATTGCCGCACGGCTTCATCTGAGCATGAAGACCATCGGCACCTACCGGGAAAACATCAAGGAAAAACTCCACCTCAAACATTATACCGAACTTGTGAAGGCGGCGGTTCACTGGGCCCATGAGATGAAGAAGTAGCAGGAGATCACACGGTTTATGTAGGTGCATAACCTAGCCGGTCTCAGACCGCCGGCCATATCAGAATCGGCCGGTTACCGATTGTACCTGTTCCCCCTCCCTTGTAAATGAGTACAAGGCGTTCAGGTTTGTAAGAATCTTAACGAGTTACTCATCTTTATTCGAGGAGGAAGCAGCCATGTCCAATGCATCCGTCAATTACGATTTTCTAAGCCCCACCAATTTTCTTGCCAGGAGTGCCGGTGTTTTTCCCGACCGAACCGCGGTGATTTACGGGGACACATCCTATACCTGGACCCAGTTTCAGGACAGGGTGTTCCGGCTGGCCAATGCCCTGAAAGCCCGGGGGATCGGCCCGGGAGACAAGGTTGCGTTTATCTGCCCCAATATTCCGCCCATGCTGGAGGCCCACTATGCCGTTCCCCTTTTGGGCGCGGCCCTGGTGAGCATCAATATCCGTCTGTCGGCCGGGGAAATGGCCTATATCATCAACCACTCCGATGCCAAAGCGGTGTTTGCGGACAATGAATTCGGTGCGGTGGTGGCCCAGGTCGTTCCCGAACTGGAAAAGGTGGAGACCTTTGTGAACATTTGCGATATTGACGACACCCGCCCGCTGGACGGACCGGAATATGAAAGCTTTATCGATGACAGTCCGGCAGACCCGGTGAGTCTTGCCATCACGGACGAGCGGGATATCCTCAGCATCAACTATACCTCCGGCACCACCGGCCGACCCAAAGGGGTCATGTACCACCACCGGGGGGCTTATATGAACGCCATCGGCGAACAGCTGGAATTTAAAACCGACGCCGGCAGCAAGTATCTCTGGACCCTGCCCATGTTCCATTGCAACGGCTGGTGTTTTACCTGGGGAATCACGGCTGTGGGCGGCACCCATGTCTGCCTGCGGAAGGGTGAGCCCCAGGAGATTTACCGGATCATTGAAGAGATCAGCATCACCCATCTCTGCGCCGCCCCCACTATCCTCATCGGGATGTCCGTCTATGCCAAGGAAAACAATATCGAACTCTCCCACAAGCTGGAAATCATGACGGCCGGCGCCCCGCCTGCCCCCACCGTGATCCAGAACATGGAAAGCATCGGCGCCAACATCACCCAGACCTACGGGCTGACCGAGGTGTTCGGCCCCCACAGCGTCTGCCAGTGGCAGGACAAGTGGGATGACCTGGAACCCATGGCCAGGGCCGCCATCAAGGCCCGCCAGGGTGTACCCTATATCGTGGCGGAGCATATGGATGTGGTGGACCCCATGACCATGGAACCGGTTCCCAGGGACGGTGCCACCATGGGGGAAATCGTCATGAGAGGCAACAATGTCATGCTGGGATATTACAAGGATGAAGCTGCCACGGCCGAT
>JAKSBB010000534.1 GCA_022361315.1 Desulfobacterales bacterium | reverse complement strand
CCCGTCGTACTGGCGGTTCCGCCCGGTTTCAACCACCTGTCCGGAGGCGGTGTCAACGAGACAGGCACCGATACCCCCGGAACCTTTTCGTGCGGCAGTCAGTGCGGCCCGCAGCACATGAAGGCCGTACATATCGTCTTTGAACGCCGGGTCCGGCCGGTAGGCGTTGATCTGTGCTTCAATCCTGGCCAGTTTGCTCCGTGTCAGGTGGGTCAGCGCTTCCGGCCCTGCCCATGCCGCCACCATGTATGCGGTACCCAAAAAGAGGCAGACAACAAAACTATAAGTAGGGCGGAAAAACGGGCGGGGCATAATTACACCTCCCAGTGAATCAATGCGGAACGGTTTCCCCGGGGCCATACCCATTTGCCGTCCTTTTGTGTCAGCCGGGATGAAAGCATTTCTTTGAGGGTGGTGTCGTGGCTGGTGTCATCCACGATGTCCAGGCGGTCCTTCACCTCGTTGAGGGCCTCGTCCAGGCTGTCATGGGTCCATATTTTCCAGGAGGCTTCAGATTCCATGATGACATCGGGGTAAATATCCATGGCCAGCAGGGCATTGTAGGCCACCTGGAAGTTCGGGCTGTCGTAGGGCTGCCCCAGCACCCGCCGGCTGGCCAGGGCCATGGGCGCATCCCAGAACGGTGCCCGAAGCACCATGATGCACCGCTGCCGGGCCGTCCTGACCATTGCGGAAACAAAGCCTTGAAAGTCTCTGACGCCGTATGCGGAATGGGATGCCAGAACAAGGTCGTGGACAGGCATGGTGTCTGCGGCCATGGGCCAGCGGCCGTCCTCAATCCGGATATTTTCGATGCCCCGGGCTTCAATCTTTTCTTCAAGGATGCCGCGCATGGCTGCAGATGGCTCCAATGCGGTTACCGAGGCCGCGTCGGCCGCAGCCAGAATGGCCCAATTGCCAGTGCCGGCCCCGATATCCAGAAGGGTGGCCCCGGCAGAGGCCTTCAGGGTGTCCGTCAGAAACTTGCGGGATTCATCCGGGGCTTTCCACCGTTCTGCCGCCATTTTGTCAAATTTGCGGGCCCTGCCCTGCCATTCATCCCTGCTGTCTCTGCTGTCTTTGCTGTCTTTGCTGTTTTTGTTGTCTTTAGGGTCCTGCCGGTCAAAAAAGCCGGCCTGAAGATCCGAAAGCTCGGCCCACAGGGTGTCCCATTGTGTGAGTTTTTCCATGGGGTGAGGGTTCCTTAAATTTAGCCTGCCCGGAAAGGCTCCGGGCAGGCGTCTGAGGGGTCAGCTGATCGCTGCGCCCCGGACTATAATTGTCCGTTGATGCCGATAAAAAAGGTTCTGCCGGCCTGGGGGTAACCGATTTCCAGCTGGTAATTTTCATCCAGCAGGTTTTTCACCCCCACCTCAAGGTTCATGTAATTACAGACCTTGGTCATGACCTTGGCATCCAACAGCCAGAACTCCCCGGTTTCCACCTGGTTGTCGTTGCTGTCCCGGTCATAGCGGTCGGTGTTGTACTCCATCCGGCCAAAGAGGGAGAACCGGTCGTTGATCCGGTACAGGTCGCTGACGTAAATCTTGTGGTCCGGTATATTGTCCAGGTTACTGCTGTCGGCATCGGGGCTCTTGTTTTCCGCATCCTGATAGGTGTAGTGGAACTGAAATTCGTTGTCCTCAAAAAACATGGAGGTCCACTGGAACTCAACCCCCCGGAAACGGGCGGCATCGATATTCTGGTATTGCTCGTCATAGGTGGGGTCCGTGATATCCACACTGTCGATGAGATCGTCCACATCGGAGTAGAACAGGGTGACCCCCACCTGGTTGTAATGGGGAAGGGGCTGTTTTATCCCGAGTTCCCAGTTGGTAGAGGTTTCCTCACGCAGGTCCGGATTGGGTTTGTAGTCGTTGTCCAGCCCGTCCGAATAGAGTTCCTTGAGGGTGGGCCACCGGGTTTTCCGGCCCACGGAGAAATGCAGGTCCGTATCCTCCAGCACCGTGAGCAGGACACCTATCTGGGGAGAGAAGGCGCTTTCCGTGTCCCTCAGCTCACCGCTGGTGGTGCCGTTGAAGGATTTTTCCGGTTTCTGGATGTCGTAGGCCACACCCACCACCAGGGCCAGGTTGTCACTGAGTTTAATGTCATCTTCCAGGCCCAGGGAATACATGGCCTGTTCATATTCTCCCCAGACCTCGTCGTAATCCCCCTGCTCCTCGTGGACGTCATACTTGTAGTGGAAAGAGGCGCTGACGGTGTTTCTGGGAATATAGGACATCCTGGCCACAATGGAGCCGCCGTAACTGTGATCGTCGTAGGTACTGTGAAAGGACGACCGCCGGGTCTGGGTGGTGAAGGTGTTGTCGTCGTATGAGTCCAGTACGTTGTAATACTTGTCATAGTAAAGCCGGGTCCTGAAACTCAGCTTCTCCGTGGCCCGGGTGTCCCCGATGATATAGAAGGTTTCCTTATCCCAGTCCGAGAATCGCCAGTATCTGTCCCGGTCGCTGGTGTCCGTTGTGGTGGGCAGACCCTTTTCCTTCCTGATCACCTGAAACCCTACCGCATACTCATGGCCCTCTGCAGGGGTGAACCCGAATTTTCCGGCGGTGTTCCATTGGTCCAGGTCTGAATTTTCGCGCATGCCACCGTTTTCATAGGCGTTTCCGTCAAACCTGTCGGAAAGTTCCCATCCGTTGCTGTCGGTCATTCCGCCGCTGAGGGTGAAGTAGTATTTTCCCTGATTGGATCCCAGGTGGATATTCCCGTTCCAGGCACTGTCGTCGGTGGCCTCCATGCGGTAGGATGCCTCGAATTTATCCCGGGGTTTACGGCTGACCATATTGATGACGCCGCCCATGGTGTTCGGGCCGTAGAGCACTGAACTGACGCCTTTACTCACATCGATCCGGGAGATGTTGTCCGTGGTCAGATTACCGCCGTCCACATAGCCGTCGTAGGGCACGTATAAGGGAATTCCGTCATAGAATATCGGTACGTGACGGGTGCCGAATCCCCTTACGGTGATGGAGTTTTCATTTTTACTGCCACCGGCGGTCAGGGTAACGCCGGGAAGTGAATTCAGTGCTTCTGATACCGTGCGGGAGTTTGTCAGTTCAATCTGCTCCGTGTCAACCGTATCAACGGTTCCCACCTGGGTGATGGTTTCTCCCCGCGCATTGACCACAACTTCGCCAAGGTCAAATACCTGGCTTGAAATCTCCCCTGTTTCTGTTTTTTCGGCTTCTTCACCTTGGGCTAAACTCCCCAGGGGCACCAGCATTACCACCATCACCACGGCAAGCATCCGCGGGATACAACGTCGACTGTACATTATTCTCCTCTCCTCAGTGTATTAAGTGAACGCTTTACGTCATCGGTACAGGCAGGTTTAAAACACAGCGGTTGCCCGGTGGTTTTCTGACGCAAAGATTCGCTCAGCGATTAATTGTGTATCCGGTCTATAGATTTAGAGTTGTTTATTGTCAATAAATGTGTGTTTTGTAAGAGATAATTATCTTATACTGACTAATATTGACTAAATATTACATATTCATGGATCGCTATTTGCGAGAATAAGCAGTGAATCCGTGCTTTGATTAAATTCGGAGGCGGGAAATAAAAACGCCCACAGAAGGGAGACAACTCTTCTGCGGGCGTATACCGCAAGGCCGGGGTCTATGAACCGTTAACCGTACCCCGGCCAGGGGGATCGTATGGGGTATCGTGGGGTTACAGGATGGACTTCAGTGCGGAAAGCAGCCTTTCCACATTCTCCGGACGGGCCGTATGGCCCATGAGGCCGATCCGCCAGATTTTACCGGCCAGGGGACCCAAGCCCGCGCCCATTTCAATTTTGTAATCCTTCAGCAGGGCGCTGCGGACCGCCGCATCATCCGCCCCTTCGGGAATCTTGACGGAGTTGAGCATGGGCAGGCGGCAGGACGCGTCCACCAGCATGTCGATGCCCAGTGCCTCAAGGCCTTTTGCCAGGAGGTTATGGTTGTCCATGTGGCGCTGGTAGACGGCAGTCTCACCTTCTTCATGGATCAGGTAGAGGGCCTGGTAGAGCCCGTACAGCATGTTGATGGGGGCGGTGTGGTGGTAGGCCCGGGTGGCGCCGTCCCAATAGTTCATCAGCATGGTGAGATCCAGGTACCAGTTGGGGACCTTGTCTGTTCTGTTTTTCAGTTTCTCAACCGCCTTGTCGGAAAAGGACAGGGGGGCCAGGCCCGGCGGGCAGGACAGGCATTTCTGGGTACCGCTGTACAGGGCGTCGATCCCCCAGTCATCCATCCGGATTTCCATGCCGCCGAAACTGGTGACGGCATCCACCAGGAAGATGGCTTTTTTGTCTTTCAGCAGGGCTCCGATATCTGCCACGGGGTTTTCAACGCCGGTGGAGGTTTCGGCATGGACCACGGCCACCAGGTCGTAGTCCTTTTCAGCCAGGGCTGTTTTGACATCGTCCACGATCACGGGGGTGCCCCATTCAAATTCCAGGGTATCCACGTCGGCGCCCAGGCGGCCGGCCACATCCTGCATCCGCATGCCGAAACCCCCGTTGAGCAGGACAAGGACCTTGTCTCCCTTTTCCACAAGATTGACAAAGGCGGTTTCCATACCGGCGGAACCGGTGCCGGAAACAGGCATGGTAAGCTGGTTTTCGGTGTGCAACAGCCCCCTCATCAGGGTTTTGATTTCATCCATGATGCCGATGAAAGCGGGGTCGAGATGACCCAGGGTGCTTTTGCTCAGGGCTTCAAGAACGCTGGGGTGGACGCAGGAGGGGCCGGGGCCCATCAGGGTCACTTCTTCAATCGTATTTAATACGTTTTCCATTGATTTCGTCATTCCGTTTGGTTGGTTTACATCTTTTTGTATCAGTAATGGCATCTCACATTCTGGGTTGCCAGGGTCTTCTGGACTTCCGGAATGGAAACACCGTGGCAGGTGGTGCCGGTTTTTACTGCCACGGCAGCGGCAACACCGGCGCCCTGGCCGGAGACGGCGCAGCACATCATGTTCCGGGTGGCGGCGTGTGAGATGGGATCGCCTGAAATGGCGCGGCCCGCCACCAGCAGGTTCTCGATTTTTTTGGGCAGGATACTGCGGTAGGGCACCTGGAAGTAGCGGCCGGTGACCGGCAGTCTCAAAACGCCGAAACCGTCCACGAATTCGGGGAATACACCCACCGAGTCATCAAATCTTGCCTCGTTCAATACGTCGTCTCCGGTGAGATCGTATTCGCCGATGATCTTCCGGGAATCCCGGGTGCCCAGGCTCATGGCAAAGTTTCTCAGCCTGGCCTTTTCAAAACCGGGGATGGTGTGGTTCATGGCCTTGATGGCCTCCAGCACCTGGTGGCGGCCGTCCATCTCCGCCCGGGTCAGATCCCGGATATCGGTGATGTCCACGTTGCCCAGGTGCACCAGGTTCATATAGGTGGCCTGACCGTCTTCGGAAATGGTGGACCAGGAGCCGCAGAGGTCCCAGTCGGTCTTTTCGATGACCTTTTCCCGGATGGCCTGGTCGAACTGCTTCTGGAAATAGGGGCTGAACATGTCGTTTTCCAGCCCGGAGGTCTGTTGGGCCCAGTCTTCTCCCCAGTCGCCGTAGGTGGCGGGATCGGATTCGATGTAAGACATGAAATCCTTGCGGTTGACACCACAGCAGGAAAATACCAGGGTAACGGCCTGGCGTTCCGGCAGAGGGCTCAGGGTACAGGGGGCCCCGGCACGGAAGGCGATGTCCGCATCTCCGGTGGCATCAATGACCACCTTGGCCAGGATGGCCTGGCGGCCGGATTTGCTTTCGGTGACCACCCCTTTGATGGTGTCCCCTTCGAGTATGGGTTCCACACCGTAACAATGAAGCAGGGGAATTGCACCGGATTCGGTGACCAGGACATCAGCCACGTGTTTGAACAATTCGGTGTTCAACGCCTGGCTGTCAGACTGAACTTCCTTGGCTGTCGCGCCCATGGCGGCGGCCCGGGTTTCGAATTCGATGCCGATGCCTTCGGAGTCGATGGTCTTCTCATGGCGGTACCAGGCCAGGGATTCCACACCGGCAACGGTCATGTTCCCGCCAAAGCAGCCGTAGCGTTCCACCAGACAGGTCTTGACACCGACGCGTGCCGCAGCAATGGCGGCGGCCAGACCGCCGGGGCCGGAGCCCACCACCAGAACATCGGTTTCTTCCAGCACAGGGGTCTGCCGTTCTTTTTCCGTAATAAAACGCATGGGGTTACTCCTTATAAAAATCCGAGAAGCCTGGGCAAAAACAGCGGGGCAGCCGGGAAATAGGTGATAATCATCAGTACAAAAATCAATACCCCGAGAAAGGGCCACATGGCCTTCATGACCTCCTCAAAGGATACGCCGGCGATATCCGCAGTGACATAGGCGCAAACCCCCAGTGGCGGGGTGATCAGGCCGATGTTCAGGTTGAGCTCCAGTATAACACCGAAGTGCATGAGTTCAATCCCCAAAGTGTTCAGCAGGGGCAGAAGCACCGGCACCACGATCATCATGACGGAGATACTTTCCAT
>JAKSBB010000966.1 GCA_022361315.1 Desulfobacterales bacterium | reverse complement strand
GGCCTGAACCTGCCGGAACCTGTGCCTGCCCCAAAAAAATCTTTTGATTCGCTTGCTGACGAATTCAAGCGGCTGGGTCTGGGCGGTCTCCACAAAAAAATCCGGACCCTCGAAAAATCAGACCCCACACGGGAATTGTACCCCAGATTCAAGTGCCACGACGACATTGCCGCCATTGCCCTTCACCTAATCCCGCCGGTATAAGCCATCCCCCTTGCCGTCAGGCCCTCCGGCCGGCGGCCGCATCTTCATAGACAGATTCGATCCGATCAAAGACTTTTGTCCAGGTATGGGGGCGGGTGCGTTCATCTATTGCCGGGAATTCCGGTGCAGGCCGATCCATGATATTGCGAATCAGGATCGATAACGCCTCTGAAAGACGCTGTTCCAATATCGGTTCATCGGCCTGAAACGGCGCATCGATTGATTCCAGAGGAGGCAGGTTTATAAACGTAACCAGATCGTTGTCCGGGGGCGAAAGAATCTCCTTTGTTCCGGGCAGGTCCGTGGCCAGAATCCGGCAGCCGCATGCCAGGGCTTCCATCAATACCAGGGGAACCCCTTCAAAAAACGAAGGGAGAACAAAAAGATGCGACCGCCTCATCAGCTCAGCGAGTTCCTGATGACTCAAGGTGCCGTGATATACCGCCTTATCCCCCAAATCCGCTGCCATGGACAGACACATCTCCTTCTCAGCCCCGCTGCCGCCACCGGCAAGATTGAGGCGGAAGGGAAGGTCGGAAATACGGGCCAGACTTTTCAGTAACCAGGGCAGCCCCTTTGCCCGGGATAATTTTCCGGCATAGCAGATCTCCACGAGATTGCCGCCGGGCTTTATCCCCGGTGTGAACAAGGTATCATCAAAACCGCCTGCCATTACCGGTACCCGGGACGTATCAAAACCGAAGCGCTCAATGATGTCATCCTGCTGGGAAAAATTTAATGCCATAACCCGGTCAATCCCCTTCAGTGTCCGGCTGATCCGGTCGCTGATCCGGGGGCAAAACCTATGCTGTCTCAGGCAGGTGCCGTGGCAGGTGACGACCATCGGCAGTTCCTGTGCCGCCTCTCTTGCAATGGAAGAGACAATCCAGAGATGGTGGGCATGGATGAGATCAGGCTCAAACTGCCGGATGGCGCGGACAATGGCCGCTTTGAAAACCTGAATGTAAGTTTCGATGTCGCCGTCCGACATACTGGAAAAGACGGTGCTGTCATAGGGCATGACATCACTCATGCCGGCCACGGGAAAAGGCAGGTCTTTTCCATCAAACCGGACCTGTATGGCCCTGTCCAGACAGATAAGGTCTTCAGGCAGAATGAAATCAGACTGCGTCCCCGCCACCAGGTAGTTGGTATGGCCCTTTTGGCGGGCGTGATGAATGATCTGCTGGATGAACTTTCCGCTTCCTGTAAAATCAGGCGTCTGGCTGATAAGATGTAGGATTTTCATGTCCGAATACTTACCATAGAATGGATTGTAATGAAAACCATCCCGTGGTACTCAGTCGGATCATAACCGGAATTTAATGGAGAGATACAGATGAAACGGCATTTAACAATAATCTGGCTGATAATCAGTTTACTTGCCCCTCTTCAGGTCATCGCCGGGGGAGTGGATAACACGATTTACAAAGACCTGCTGAATAAACACGTAAAAAACGGACGGGTGAGTTACGACGGATTCAAACAGGATGAAGCCCGACTGGATCAATACCTTGCGGTCCTGAGCGCTGCAGACCCTGCGATGCTATCGCGGAACCACAGATTCGCCTTTTACATCAACGCCTACAATGCGTTCACCATCAAACTTATTCTCAGCCGATATCCGGATATTAACTCCATCAAGGAGATCGGTTCATTTTTCTCCGGCCCCTGGAGCAAAAAATTTATATCCCTGGGCGGCTGGACGGTTTCTCTGGACTATATCGAGCATGAAGTCCTCCGGCCGAAATTCAAGGACCCCCGGGTCCATTTTGCCATCAACTGCGCGGCAAGAAGCTGCCCCCCCCTGATGGGAGAACCCTATGAAGGGGAAATGCTTGAAACCCAGCTTGACCACCAGACCCGTGCCTTTATCAACAATCCCCGTTCAACCTTTGTAAAAGACGATACGGTCTTCATCAGTAAAATATTTGACTGGTTTGAAGAGGACTTCAACGACAATGCCCTGTTTTTTATCCGGCAGTACGCGGGGGAACGGCTAAAGTCGGACCTGGAGACGGCGGGTCCAGAACCTAAGATCAAGTATCTCCACTATGATTGGAGTTTAAACCGGCGGTAATCCAGTCGTTCCGGAGCTAAAGTCTCACAGTTACTCCCCAACTGCCAGACGTCCAAACAGCCTGAGGAGATCAGATGCATGGGGGGTTTCCTCCAGGGAGGTCAAAATCGCATCCTGATCTTTGCCCTGGTTTTGGATTGTAGCCGTCATATGGTGAACATATCCCCGGGTGGCGGGAATGGAAAACTCCGGGTGGAACTGAACCCCCCAGGCATGTTCCCCGACCCTGAATGCGTGATGGGGCTCAAATTCATTCCGGGCAAGAAGCACGGCATCTTCCGGTAACCGTGTCACTGTCTGGGAATGCACCACATGGCCCTTGAAGACGGACGGCAGGGTCTTGAACAACACATCCTCCCCTGCTTCAGGCAGGCAGTGAATGTCTACGGTTCCGATTTCCGCGCCACCGGGATGATAATCCGCAGCGCCGCCCATGGCCCTGGCAAGGATCTGATGCCCGTAGCAGATACCCAGCACCGGCGCACCGGCTTCAACGAATTCCCGCACCCAGCGTTCCAGAGCAAGACTCCAGCCCTGTTCCTCGGTCACCATGGCGTGGGCTCCGGAGATAACAATCCCCAAAGCCATCTCCGGCCCGGGCAATTCTTTTTCTTTTTCGGCATCCACAACCGTTATGCGGTCGCGGCGAATCCCCAGTCCGTCAATGATCCAGTGCTCGAAATCTCCCAGCGATTCAGCCATGTCCGGAAAAGTGGATCCTGCTTTTACCACGAACATTTTCTTCTCTGCAGTCATCATCCCTCCTTGTTCTATCTCTGGTAGAATAACACCGATGCCCGGATTGGCAAGGCATAGACACCGCTTTTTGATCAGATTTTTACCCGGATTTTTATGGGGACATTCACCAGGATTGATCCTGCAATTTGTCCAGAAAAAACTTTGACCTGCCCCGTCAATTCGGTTATAGTGAGGTTACCTTTAGCTCTACGCATC
>JAKSBB010000765.1 GCA_022361315.1 Desulfobacterales bacterium | reverse complement strand
TAATCCTGGGAATCCTGGGAGCAGGTAAAGAGGTTCTCCTCCACATGGGCCACGTAGGGAAGGGTCTTCGCATAAGCAGCCACTGCCGGCACATCCGCCACGCCGCCGATGTTGATACCGCAGTTGCAGACAAAGACCCCGATCCGTGGGGCCATGCCTGTGAAATCCCTTTCCGGAGGCAATTCCTTGGTGCGGGTCTGGGACCAGCGGGCATCCTTCATGTTCATGACGGCCGTGGCTGCAGCAGCAGAGGCTTCCATGACCGAGCCCGGAATATCCTTGGGCTCCTGGAAGGTGCCGCAGACGTAAATGCCTTTCCGGCTGGTGGTCACGGGCTGGAGGTTGCCGGTGTCGGCAAAGCCGTGGCTGTTGAGTTCGACACCCATCTTGTCGGCCAATTCTACGGCATCCTTATTGGGAGCAAGGCCGATGGAAAGAACAACCATGTCAAAGATCTCTTCCACGGACTTCCCGGCTTCGGATGAGTATACCAGGCGGTACTTATCCCCGGGTTCCGGGAATACCGAATGGATGCGGGATCTGACAAATCTCACCCCGTTGTCGTCCTGGGCCCGGATGTTGTACTTGTCGAACTCCTTGCCGTGGGTTCTCATATCCATGAAGAAGATGGCGCAGTCCAGGTCATAGTCCGCATGTTCCTTGGCGATGACCGCCTGTTTGTTGGCGTACATACAGCAGGCACCGGAGCAGTATGCGTTGTCTCCTTTATTGATGTCCCTGGAGCCCACACATTGTAGCCAGGCGATCTTCTTGGGTTCCTTGTGGTCCGAAGGCCTGACCAGATGGCCGGCGTAGGGACCGGAGGCCGAGAGCACCCGCTCGAATTCAACGGAGGTCATAATGTTGGGACTGTGGCCGTAGCAATAGGTCACCAGTTTTTCCGGCTCAAAGGGCGCGAAGCCAGGCGCCATAATGATGGCACCGACGTTGATGTCGTGCACCTTGCCCAGCATATTATGTTCTACTGCGTTGGCCAGACAGGCGTCCACACATTGCATACACTCGGAACAGAATCCGCAGTTGATGCAGCGGGCCGCTTCTTTCTTCCCTTCTTCCACGGCGTATCCCAGTTCCACCTCGTTGAAGTTACCGGCCCGTTCCGCCACCGGGAGTTCCGGCATTTTATAGCGGTTTTCAATGGGCCAACTCTCTTCCACCGGTCGGTATTCCGGTTCTTCCACCACGGGCAGTTCCCTGCCCGCTTCCATATCCTCTCCTTTGAGATACCGGGTGATGGACTCCGCCGCTTCCATGCCTGCGGCAATGGCGGAGATGGCCACACCCGGACCGGTCTGGAGATCGCCGCCGGCGAACACGCCGGGCCGGTCGGTTTCCAGGGTCAGGGGATTAACCTCGGTGGTGTCCCAACGAGTGATTTTGATATCGGCCAGTTCTTCAAGTGCAGACACGTCGGGCCGCTGCCCGATGGCCGGGATAAGCTGATCTATCTCGATGTCGTACTCGGATCCGGGGACCGGTACGGGACGCCGACGTCCTGAGGCATCGGGTTCGCCCAGTTCCATTTTGATGACCCGGACCGCACAGACTTTGCCGTCTTTTTCCAGCAGTTCCTGGGGTGCCGCCAGATAGGTAATCTTTGTGCCTTCGTCCTCAGCAGCACAGATCTCCTCCTCCCAGGCCGGCATTTCCTTTCGGGTCCGGCGGTAGAGGATGGTGACCTCTTCAACCCCCAGACGTACGGCGGATCTTGCCACGTCGATGGCCACGTTGCCGCCGCCGATGATGCCGACCTTCTTGCCCACTTCCGTGGTGCCGGTGAGGTTGAGTTCCCTTAAAAAATCCACGCCCTGACGGACGCCTGCAAGCTCTTCACCGGGAATTCCCAAATCAATGCCCTTGTGGGCACCGAGTCCTAAAAAAACAGCCTCGGAG
>JAKSBB010000847.1 GCA_022361315.1 Desulfobacterales bacterium | reverse complement strand
TTGAAAGCCACCTGGATCTGGCGCAGGTGTTTTTCATCGGTTTCGGTCATCTCTACTTTGGAAGCAGCATCAAGGATTTCCCCATAAATAGATGAAATACCGCTCCCGTCATAGATGCCGGCAAGAAAGAGATTTTTCAGCTGTTCAAACCGGGTTGACGGCGTGGTAATGACTTGGGGTGTATCTATATTCATCCGGAGATTCTTTCAAAAATAACAAAGGGGGCTTTGTGAAAAGCCCCCTTTGGGTCGTACTTTATGAAAAGTTCTTGGCTACCTAATAGGTTAACCGCGAACCTCTTCTTTTACCTGGGTGGCCAGTTTGTACAGGATGGTCAGTACCAGGAAGCCTGTGGCGTAAACGGCCAGGGCGATCACGATCTCTTTACCGGTGGGGGCATATTCCGTAATGTGGTGCAGGGGTGAGGGAATAAAACCGCCGGCGATCATGCCCAGTGCCTTGTCGATCCAGGCGCCGATGAAAATCATGGCGCAGGTGACGGGCAGCAGGGTTTTGTTGTTTCTCAGCTTGGGAATCACCATGAATACGGCGCCGGTACCCATAAGAATAAAGGCGGACCACATCCAGGGAACCATCATGTCGTATCCGTGGTATCCGAAGAAGAGATACTTCAGGTGACTCATGTGACCGGGGATGCCGGAGTAAAAGACAACGAACACTTCGCAGAAAAAGAAGAAGATGTTTGCAATGACAGCGTAGCAAACGATCTTCGCCAGGGTCTGCATGGCGTCCCAGCCCGGATCAAACTTGGTGAACTTTTTGATAATGTAACAGAGGATGATCAGGAACGCAGGACCTGCGGCAAAGGCAGAGGCCAGGAACCTGGGTGCCAGGATTGCGGTCAGCCAGAATCCGCGACCGGGCAGACCGCAGTACAGGAATGCGGTGACGGTGTGGATACCAATGGCAAAGGGGATGGACACGTAAACAAGGGGTTTTACCCACCAGTCCGGTTCCACCTGGTTTCTCTCTGCTTCCAGCACTTTCCAACCCACCACGATGTTCAGGAACAGGTACCCGTTCAGAACGATCATGTCATAGAAGAGCATGGAGTGGGGGGTTGGGTAGAGCAATACGTTCAGCATACGTGTGGGCTGGCCCAAATCCACGACGATGAACAGCAGGCACATGATCAGAGAGGCAACCGCCAGGAACTCACCCAGAATGGTGATTCTGTGGAATTTCTCATAGTCATGCAGGTAATAGGGAATCACCACCATAACACCACCGGCCGCAACACCGACCAGGAAGGTGAAGTTGGCAATGTAGAATCCCCAGGTAACGTCCCGGCTCATGCCGGTAATCATCAGACCGTTGATAAACTGGTCGATGTAGGCAATTGTCCCTGCGCCGATCACGGCGAGCAGGCACAAAATCCATATCCAATAATTTTTACTTCCTTTTAACGCTATCTCAAGCATACTCGCCTCTCTTAAACGATGTAATATACGCTGGGTTCAGTGCCATAGGACTGCTTGCGCCGAATGGTGTAGTTCTCGGCGAGCAGGTGACGGATATCGGATTCCGGATCTTCCAGGTCACCGACCACGATGGCGCCTTCACTGGCCTCTTCGCAATAGGGGCGTTCGCCTTTGGCAAGCCGTTCCGCGCAGAGGTTGCACTTTTCAACAACACCCTTGGAACGGGTGGGGAATGTGGGGTCTGTTTCCGCAATAAAGGGGCGGGGATCCCGGTAGTTGAAAGAGCGTGCGCCAAAGGGGCAGGCCGCCATGCAGAACCGACAACCGATGCAGCGGTGGTAGTCCATGAGGACGATACCGTCTTTGCGTTTGAAGGTTGCCTGGGTGGGGCATGCCTGGGTACAGGGGGCCTCTTTGCAGTGGTTGCAGAGTACCGGAATCGGCAGGTGATGGAATCTTTCCGCCAGGAATTCGTCTTCCTTGTACGGGAAGGCATAGTGGAATTCTTCGGGCCAGATCCATTTGAGTTCCTGCTTGTGATTCACCGGGCGGGTGTTGGGATATTTCTCCTCGTCCACCTCGTGGTTGAAATCCGGTACGTTATGGGCGCTGTGGCAGGCCTCTGTAATGGCTTCCGCCACTTCGTCATTCATCTTGTTCAGGTCGATGACCATGCCCCAGCGATGTGCTTTGAGGGCCTCTTCATTCTTGCCTTTGCTGGCCTTGGGGGTACCATGAGAATCAGATGCGGCAAAGTTCATTGCCGGAGCAGCACCCAATCCGATGGCAGCAATCCCTGCTACTTTAAGAAAGCTTCTTCTGCTCTTTTTCATCATTCAATCTCCTTGGGGTTGGTGTGACATTCCCAGCAGTAGGGGCTAACGGATGCATAGTTATGACAGCTGTCACAGAATTTCTCTTTATCGTCATGGCAGCCCAGACAGGAGTTTTCCCCTGTGGAAAGGCTCATGTTGAATGTTTCACCGTTGGCGGCATGATACATCCGATCCGCGTCTCTAACTACGGAATCCCGCCATTCGTCCAGGAGAGACATGTGGTTGGCACGCATGTCGTACTTGTCCAGAACACACTTCTTGGCTTCGGCAGCCGGACCGGTCAGCTCGATTTTCGGAGCCGCTTTGGTTTCGGTTACCATGTTGAACCAGAAGGGAGAGAGAACGGCGATAATAAATACCGCAAGTCCTGCCTTAATCATATTATTACTCATCTTATTCCTCCTCCAGTCCCGGTAAAGGTTCCATTCTCAGGTCTTCTTCCCTTTCCTTCTCACCCGGGAGAATCAGGGCGTTACCCACCAGTTCGTGAACACCGGCAACTTCCACGTCAGGCACCCAGTACTCGCAGAGGGTGGACAATGCCGCCCTGTCAATGGCGCAGATGGTACCCAGGGTGTTCACCCCGTATTTTTCGTGGACATGTTTGAGGGCGTTGGCGCGGGGGAGGGCCCCTGCCATTCTCAGTTCCATGTTTTCACCGGCGTTGAGACCGGATCCTGAACCGCAGCAGAAGGTCTGCTCACGGATGGTGTTGGGGGGCATTTCGTAGAACTGGTCTACGCAGTTTTCAATGACGTACCTGGGTTCGTCCAGCAGACCCATACCTCTGGAGGTGTTGCAGGAGTCATGGTAGGTCATG
>JAKSBB010001240.1 GCA_022361315.1 Desulfobacterales bacterium | reverse complement strand
CGTCATTCTTGTACTGGCCATTGCACTGGTTTTTCTGATCAATGCCCTGATGAAACCCGTGACCAACCTGGCTGAAGTGGCATCTGAAATTGCCTCCGGCAACCTGGACAAGGAGATTGAGGAAAACGGCGTGGGAGAGGTGGGTATCCTGTCCAGGAATTTCGCCATTATGCGGGATGCCATCAAAGATAAGATCGAAGACCTGGCCCTGACCAACAAAAACCTGGAAGGGGAAATCCGCCAGAAGATTCTGAAGGAAAAGAAGATCCTTCATCAGAGTATGGTCATCTCTTCTGTGAACACCTTTTTCCAGAAATCCATGCTTGCCGAGTCCTACCGGGAAATCGCCGAGCTGTTTATTCCCATCGCCCAGGCGGTTGTGCCAAGCAGATACTGTTTTGTGGGGGAAACCGACGAGGACCGGAAACTGGTCCGGATTCTGGCCGTATCCGATCAGGTCAAAGCGGATTGTGAGGTTCAGGGCCGTATCGAAAATGCAAAGACCCTGAGCACCTGCACCCAGGGCATCTGTTCCCGAATTGTTATGGATAAGCAGGCCGTGCTGATCAACGACCCCACAGGTCATCCCATATTTTTCAACCTGCCGGAGAACCATATTCCCGTCGAAGCCTTCATGGGGATTCCCATGGTGCTGGGGTCCGATGTCCTCGGAATGGTGGCTTTTGCAGGGAAGGAAAACGGATTCACCAAAGAGGACCAGGATGCCGCCGAGATGCTTTGTGTGGCCCTGGTGGAAGCCTTAAGTCTTCGGAAACAGGAAGACGAGAAAAAACGGCTGGAGGAGATGATCGTTCAGTCCGAGAAAATGGTGTCCCTTGGCGGGCTTGCCGCCGGTATGGCCCATGAGATCAATAACCCCCTTGCCGGTATACTCCAGAACACCCAGGTTATCCGTAACCGTATCCAGAGCCCGATACCCGCCAACCTGAAGGCGGCAGAAGAACTGAATCTGGAATTCTCCTCCCTGAGCGCCTATATGGAACGCAGGGATATCCATAAGATGCTCGATTCGGTGATGGATGCGGGGAAGCGGGCTGCGGCCATCGTGGCCAATATGCTGTCCTTTTCACGGAAATCCGCTTCGGGATTTCTGCCCGAGGATCTGTCGTTGCTGCTGGACCAGACCCTGGAACTGGCCGCCTCGGATTATAATCTTAAAAAGAAATTTGACTTCAAGCAGATCCGTGTGGAGCGGGACTATGATCCGGACCTGCCCAAAACCCAGTGTAAGGCCAGCGAGATCCAGCAGGTATTTTTCAATATCCTTTCAAACGGCGCCCAGGCCATGTTCGGTTCGGACAAGGATAATCCGCCCACCTTTTTTATGCGCACCTATACGGAGAAAGATAAGATTTGCGTGGAGATCAGGGACAATGGTCCCGGAATGCCCGAAGAAGTCAGAAAACGGATATTTGAGCCTTTTTTCACCACCAAAGCTGTGGGGGACGGCACGGGCCTTGGGCTGGCCGTTTCCTATTTCATTGTGACGGAAAATCACAAGGGTGAAATCGAGGTTGAATCCCGGGAGGAAAACGGTACGGCCTTCAGGGTTCGTTTACCCATGAGTGACTAATACCTGCTTCCTCTTATCGTTCCCGGAAACATAAAACAGCCCTGAATGACCATGTCTTTCAGGGCTGTTCTTGGATGAATCGGGAGTGGCTTCTTAGAGGCCGCTGAGCTCGTTCCCGTCAATGACTTTAATGTCGTTTTCGGCCAGGATTTCTTTCGCCTTATCAATATCGTCGAACCGGAAGATCATGATGGCGTTTTTGCACTGGGGGTTGGCAAAGGCATACATGTATTCCACGTTGACGTCCTGTTCGCACAAGGGGTCCAGCACCTTATTCAGACCGCCGGGTTCGTCGGTGACTTCAACGGCCAGCACCTGGGTCTTGCCCACGGTAAACCCTTCTTTTTTAAGGGCGGCAGTGGCCTTGTCATTGTCGTTTACGATGAGCCTGAGCACACCGAAATCCGTTGTGTCCGCCAGGGACAGTGCCCGGATATTCACCTGGGCATCCCTTAAAATGGCAGTGACTTCGGCCAGCCGGCCTTCCTTGTTTTCAATAAATATGGATATCTGTTCCGCCATCATTATATGTCTCCTGTATTATAATTTGCGGTTATCAATGACCCGGACAGCTTTGCCCTGGCTTCTTTCAATGGTTTTGGGTTCCACAAGGGCCACCTTGGCGGATACCCCGAGATGTTCCTTAATGTCGTGGGAGAGTTTTGCCTCCATGGCCTGGAGTCCCTTGATGTCGTCGCTGAAGGAGGTCTCATCGATCTCGACTTTGACGGTGAGGGTATCCAGGTTGTCGATGCGGTCCACCTCAAGCTGATAGTGGGGGGCCACTTCCCGGGTTTCCATGAGAACGCTCTCGATCTGGGACGGGAAAACGTTGACGCCCCGGATGATCAGCATATCATCGGTTCTGCCTGTGGGTTTGTTCATCCGGACGTGGGTCCGGCCGCAGGTGCAGGGGGTGGGGTTCAGGGAGGTGATATCCTTTGTTCGGTAACGGATGACCGGGAAGGCCTCCTTGGTGATGGAGGTGAATACCAGCTCGCCGGGTTCTCCGTAGGGAAGGGGCTCCAGAGTGTCCGGATCAACCACTTCCACGATGAAGTGGTCTTCGAAAACGTGCAGCCCTTTTTGCTCTTCCACACATTCAATGGAGACACCGGGTCCGATCACTTCACTGAGACCGTAGATATCGCAGGCCTTGAGATCGCATTTTTCCTGCAGTTCCTGGCGCATTTCTTCGGTCCAGGGTTCTGCCCCGAAGATGCCTGATTTAAAGTGCAGGTCTTTGAAATTAACGCCCATTTCATCCGCCACTTCCGCCAGATGAAGAATGTATGAGGGGGTCCCGCAGAGAATGGTGGGTTTGAAATCTTGCATAATGGTGATCTGGCGCTTGGTATTGCCGCCGGATACCGGAATAACGGAAGCCCCCAGGCGTTCCGCCCCGTAATGGGCCCCGAGGCCGCCGGTGAACAGGCCGTAACCCCAGGCATTGTGGATGATGTCGCCGTTGGTGGCGCCGGCTGCGGACATACTGCGGGCCATGAGTTCCGCCCAGGTGGAAATATCCCGCTTGGTGTAACCCACCACCGTGGGTTTGCCGGTGGTGCCGGACGATGCATGGATTCGGACGATCTGTTCCATGGGAACGGCAAACATGGCATAGGGGTAATTGTCCCGCAGATCCTGTTTGGTGGTAAAGGGCAGGCGCCTCAGGTCATCCAGACTCTTGATGTCTGTGGGTTTAACCCCGGCTTTATCGTAGGTCTCCTTGTAAAAGGGAACCGTGGCGTAAATCCGTTCAAGTGTGGTCTGGAGGCGCCGGAGCTGAATGGCTTCCAACCCCTCCCTGGGCATGGTTTCAAAGTCAATGTCAAAAATGGGCATGGTGGTTTCTCCCCCCGATTATCCTCGTGGTTCTATGTATATTTATTTCAGTTCACCTTTGAACTCAGGTTTTCTCTTTTCCAGGAAGGCAGCGGTGCCCTCTTTGGCATCTTCGCTGCTCATGGTCAAGCCAAAGGCATCATTTTCAATTCTGCAGCCGGTTTCAAGATCGGTGGCCGTACCGTTCTGGATAACTTCTTTGGCCGCTCTCAGGGCCACTTTACCCTTGGAGGCGATGAGACCGGCAGTTTTCAGTGTTTCTTCCATCAGGGCCTCAGGGGCACAGATTTTGTTCACCATACCATATTCCAGGGCTTTGTCAGCAGGAATATTTTTACCGGTGAAGACCAGCTCCTTGGCGCGGTTGTTCCCCACCAGCCTGGCCAGTCGCTGGGTGCCGCCGAATCCGGGAATCAGGCCCAGGTTGATCTCCGGCAGGCCGAAAATGGCCTTTTCGGAGGCGTAAATGAAATCACAGGCCAGGGCCGCTTCGCTGCCCCCGCCCAGGGCAAAACCGTTCACCGCTGCAATGGCGGGGATGGGCAATTGTTCAATCTTGGAAAATACCTTCTGCCCTTTACGGGAAAAGTATTTTCCCTGAAGCGGTGTCATTTTTGACAACTCTACGATGTCCGCCCCGGCCACAAATGCTTTGTCACCGCTGCCGGTGAGGATCAATACCCGGACGTCGGCGTTGTCCGCAATCTGGTCCAGGGCAATGTCCAGTTCGTCAAACAGGGCGTTGTTCAATGCATTCAATGCCTTGGGGCGGTTAAAGAAGATGGTGGCAATGTTGTTTTCGATTTCCAGAATGATGTTTTCAAAAGACATGGCTTCTCCTTTTCAGATGCGTTATCGATGGGTTACAGATGTTTTGGATTTGTTGCATTGATATAGGCTTCAACCCCGTCGGTGATGGTGCTGCAAATATCCCTCCGATAGGATTCGGTCATCAGTCGCTTGCACTCCCGTTTGTTGCTGATAAATGAGGCCTCCACCAGGATGGACGGCATCCGCGCACCCAGAAGTACGTAGAAGGGGGCCTGTTTTACGCCCAGATCCTTGATATGGGTGTATTTCTTTTTCATCCCCGTGACCATGGATTTATGGACATCGTTGGCCAGGCGGGTGGACTCTTCAATCTTTGCATGTTTCATCAGGTCGCTCAGGATATACTCCAGATCCGAAATATTCTTTTCGGAGGTGGCATTTTCCCGGGCCGCAACGGCAATGGCCTGTTCGTCGGTGGCCAGGTTCAAGATATAGGTTTCAATACCGGCCAGTTTCTTGCTCCGGGCGGCATTGCAGTGCATGGAAATGAAAAGGTCGGCCCGCTGGGTATTGGCAATGGCGGTCCGTTCTTCCAGGGTAAGTTTCTTATCGGTTTCCCTTGTGAGAAGTACTTCGCAGTTCAGCCGTTTGCGCAGCATATCGGCCAGCGTCAGAGATAGTTTTAGCACAATGTCTTTTTCCCAAACACCTTTAATATATCCCGGTGCCCCCGGATCCTTGCCGCCGTGGCCCGGGTCAATGACAATTTTTCTGACCCCCAGGGCAAGCTGCCTG
>JAKSBB010000901.1 GCA_022361315.1 Desulfobacterales bacterium | reverse complement strand
GATGGAGACGGTCTCTTCATCCAGCCGGGCCAGGCGTTCCCGGTTAATATCATCGGCCTTTCGATTGTGTGTGGTCAGGGTAATGGCACCGCGCTCCGGCACCGGCTTTTCTGCGCACCGGTTCAGGACTTCGGCCGTCTCTCCCTCCAACCGGTTTTCACGAACGGCGTTGAGCAGGTCAATAAACCCCTGGTCGGACTGACGGTAGATCTTCTTCAACTCAATGGAGACCAGTTCCGTCCGGGCCAGGGCCTGGCTGGCAAAAAAATACATGGATGGATAATTATCCTGAAGTAGCTGCCACTCATCCTGTTTTACCACCGGTGGTAATTGAAACAGATCTCCGATCAGCAGCAATTGCACCCCGCCGAAGGGCCGGTCATTTCGCCGCAGCCGCCGCAGCACCGCATCTACGGAGTCCAGGAGATCCGCCCGAACCATGGAGATTTCGTCAATAATCAAAAGATCCAGGCCTTTGATGATTCGTTTCTTCTCCTTTGAGAACCGGAAAAACCGCTGGAAATCCCTGCGCTGATCTGTTTGGCCCGGAATATACGGACCGAAGGGGAGCTGGAAAAAGGAATGGAGGGTCACACCGCCGGCATTTATGGCTGCCACGCCGGTGGGCGCCGTCACCATTATCTGTTTATGGCAATCCGATTTCAGCCCGGTAAGAAAGGTGGTTTTACCGGTGCCGGCCTTTCCGGTGAGGAATATGTTGGCCCCGGTGTGGCGGACAAAGGCATCCACCATTAAAAGTTCCGGGTTGTTATCAAAAGTTACTGATTCAGTCATCGGTCACCTCAAGTGCCGTACGGCGCAAGCGCAGTTCAGCGGTCAATCCCCTGCCCCCGGACACCATCATACGGTCGTGGTTTTCTTTGAATACGGATCTGGCAATGGGTGCACTCATTCGAAACCAGAGCCGGGTCGGGGCGACCTGCCAGCTAAATTCAAGCTGTGTCCCCTCCTCTACCTCCAAGAGCCTGCAATCTCCTGCGCCGCTCAGGTCTCCGGTAACAAAAAAAGACAAGGATTTGCCAGGGGATATATCCCGGATCACGGCGTCAAAGGTCAGACTGTACGGCAAACGCCCCTGCCAGGCAGATCGGATACGGCTTCCCCGGGCAAGTGTTCCGGCATCCAGACGCTGGATCTCCTGCAGGCCGTTCCACCACCCGGGCCATGCCCTGAAATCCGTCAATACATCCCATACATCCCCGGGCCGGGCTTCAAGACCAACGGAATGCTGAAACCCATAATAATTTTGCGCTGTCAGCCACGCATTGAAAAAACTGACCATATCTGCCGATCCTAAGGTTTAATTTACCTTTCTTGTTTATTCCCTAAGCTTATATCAGAGGCCGGTTTTACGAACAAGGGCGGGCAGGAGTATCAGGTCTCCGGCCAGGGCAGCCAGCGAAGCGGAAGACACCAATAATCCCAGGTAGAACACGTGGGAGACCTGGGACAGCATCAGACCGGCAGAAGCCAGACAAAGGACAGCTGTGGTTGCGATAAGGGCGTTTGCCGTCTGGGCATAGGCGGTTTCCAGGGCCGCCCCCACCGGTTGTCCTTCCGCCAGATTATCCTTTACCGCGGTCAGGTAGTGGATGGAATCATCCACGGAAAGACCGAAGGAAATAACGGCAGCAAAAACGGTCAAGGGGTCCAGAGGAATTCCCGCCCACCCCATGATGCCGAAGATCGTAAACAGGGGTAGAAGATTAGGTATCAGGCTCAAAAGACCCAGACGTACGGAGCGCAGCTGGATCATCATCATCCCGGTTATCACAAAAAGCGCTATGCCGAGGGTTTTTACCTGAGCGGCCACAAGCCCCCGGGTCTGGTAACGCAGGTAAATCATCTGCCCGGCCAGGTCGACACGGATGTTTCCTTTCATCGTAGAACGGGCGGTACCGATAATTTTCCCCAGAAGCTCTTCAATCTGACGGGACGACAGATCCCGTATATGTACGTCAAGCCGTATCCGGCGACCGTCAGAACTCAAAAACGGGGCAACCATCACCCGGTAATCCTTGTGTTTTCCCAATTGGGAAAACACAAGCTCCGGCCGTATGCCCGCCTGTGAAAATCCAAGGGCGGTTTTGAACACCAGCCCTGTGATGCCGCTGATCTCTTCTACCCCGGAAACTTGTTTCAATTGCTTTTCCAACCCCAGCATATCGTACCAGAACTGCCGTTTTTCAAAGTACCCGCCCGGATCTGTAAAAACAAGGGAGACGGAGGTCCCGGTGGACAGGTGCTCCCTGACGTAGGCCATATCTTTCGCCGCTTGTGAATGTCCCAGCATCGGCAGGCTCAGATGACGGGTCTCCTCTATTTTCGGAATCCCCGCTGCGGCAATCATACAAAACACCAGCCCGAGGATCAGGGTGATTCCCGGAGTACTGAAACCCGGTGCTTTCAATAGGGAAGCCAAACGGGACGGGTTCTCCTGCACCCGTGACCGGGCAGATGGTACTGCTCGTTTCGAATCAAACACATACGGCAGCATAAAGGCGGTTACCGGCAGGGCCAATACAAAGGCCAGCAGCACACCAAGCCCGATCAAAAGCCCGGCCTGGCGTACCATGGGCACCGGACTGACCGTCAGGCTGAAAAAACCAAAGGCGGTGGTGAGTGCACACATGAAGCAGGGTCTCAGCACCCTTGCCAGGGCGGTCTCAAATGCGGAGTCATGATCCGGTAGCGCATCAAAATAAGCGGTGAGGATATGGAAAACCGTGGTACAGGATGCGATCAGAACAAAGCCGAAACTCAATCCGGAGGCCATGTTTATCCGGATGCCGGATAAACCCATGAGACCTGCCAGCCAGATCAGCGAGACCAAAGCTGTCAAAACCACCAGGCCCGCCGCCCAAATCGTTCGAAACAAAACAAAGGCCACCATGGTACCGAACAAGAGGCCCAGCCCGGCGAAAATGCCGGCGTTTTCCAGATTATACCGTTCAAAGGCGGCCCTGAGCAGCGGAATACCCGCGGCATAGACCCGGCCGCAATCCGGGAAGGAGCGCTGAACAGCCGCCTTCATTTCCGTTACCCGCTTTTCCAGCCGGAATCCGTTCAGGCGTTCGTTGTCAATCCGTATCACGATGCCCAGAACACGCTGATCCGATGATATCAATTGTGACATGCCGGGGATGAAGCGGCGCATTTGTTCTATGGATTCAGGTGTCCATGCCTGACTTCCGGCGTTACCGGCAACCCGGGGCAGGCTGGCCAGGTTC
>JAKSBB010000610.1 GCA_022361315.1 Desulfobacterales bacterium | reverse complement strand
GGCCTGTATATTTCACCGCACCTTATTGACAACCCTTACGTTTTCTGACAAGCTCCGCTATTATTACAGATGCATTAGGTTCAGCTGCCTTAAGGTATCGCTACACAATCATTAACATGATGTCAAAAAATGATGTCAACCGAAGTTATCACTATGCCAAGGAAGACGCCATGATTTTAGGATTAGATGTCGGTGGCACCCACACAGACGCTGTTCTTCTCAGCAGCAATGGAATCGAAGCACGCGTTAAAGTCCCCACGGAACCTGAAGACCTTTTCAACAGCGTGCTTTCAGGATTTTCCAAACTCCTGGAAGGAAAAGACCCCAAACAGGTGGAGCGTGTGGTCATCTCCACCACCCTGACCACCAACGCCATCATTGAGCAAAAAATGGCACCGGTGGCCATGGTTGTGTCCGCCGGCCCGGGGATTGATCCGGAGTTTTACAGAACCGGCAAACACTACTATGCGGTATCCGGCTCCATCAACCACAGGGGAAGAGAAAAAGCCCCGGTCAACGAGATGCAGATCCAGGATATTGCCAAGGAAATCAAAAAAGCAGGCATTGAATATGTGGGGGTGGTGAGCAAATTCTGCGTACGAAACCCCTCCCATGAAATTCTGATCCGGCGGATTTTAAACAAACATGTGAAAAAGGTTTTCCTGGGCCATCATGTCTCGGGTAACCTGAACTTTCCCCGGCGCATCGCTACCACCCATCTGAACGCAGCTGTTTTCTCCCTTCACAAAGAATTTTTTGAGGCGGTTGAAAAATCACTGGAGGAAAAGGGAATTACCGTTCCTATCCAGATTCTCAAGGCGGACGGCGGCACCATGAGCCTTGCCGCTTCCATGCATTTTCCGGCACAGACCGTACTTTCCGGCCCCGCAGCCAGTATCATGGGCGCCATCCCCCATGCACCGGAAGGACAGGATGCTATTGTTCTAGATATCGGCGGTACCACAACAGATATCGCCTTTCTGGTGGACAAAACCCCATTACTGGAACCGGTGGGTATCCGCCGGGGGCAGTATAAAAGCCTCATCCGGTCCCTGCGCACCGATTCCAAAGGCATCGGCGGGGATTCCGCCCTGCGGATTAAAGACGGCGAACTGACCATCGGGCCTGACCGGGTAGGACCGGCCATGGCCTTTGGCGGCCCCTGCCCCACCCCCACGGACGCCCTTGTGGCCTTAGGCTTGATGAATGAAGGGGATACGGAGAAAGCCAAAGAAGGCATTCACGGTATTGCGGACGCATTGGGCATGGCGGATGAGGAGGCGGCAGACCATATCTTCAGGACCTGTTGTTCGGTCATCCTAAAAAAAACCTTTGAAATGATAGATCAACTCAACTCCCAGCCGGTGTATACGGTCCACGATTTTCTGGAGGGGTACAAACTCTCCCCCAGAAAAATCCTCATGCTGGGGGGCCCTGCGCGATTCTTTGCCGACAAGATTGAAGACATGTACAAAATAAGAACCATCGCTGTTCCGGAATCATCTGTGGCCAATGCCATCGGCGCCGCTCTGGCCAGAACCACATGTGAAGTGACCCTGAACGCAGACACGGAACAGGGGACGGTCACGGCCCATGAAGAGGATTTTGCAGAACCCATTTCCAAGTCTTTTTCCGAAGACAACCTCATTGAAACTGCCTACACTCTGCTCACGGAAAAGGCGGAAAATGCCGGGGCGGATACGGAGAACCTGGATGAGGTGGAAGTGGTGGAATTCCAGGAGTTCAACATTGTCCGGAACTTCTCCCCCAGGGGAAAGATCTTCAGGGCAAAAATGCAGTTGAAACCCGGGCTGATCAAAGGGTATGAATCGGTTCTGAATACCGTATCTGACGAGGCATAAAGGAAGAGGCATCATGTTAAAAGCATCTCACAAAACCGGGCTGGTATTTTTCCCTGCATTTGACTGGGCCATTGACCCCACCCATCCGGAACGGGAGGAGCGGTTGCTCTATACCCAGGACCAGGTCACAGAGGAGGGGGTGTTTGACATCCAGGGCATCGTTGAATACAAGCCGGAACTGGTCACCAGCGATGATATCCGAAGAACCCATTTCTGTGTTCCGGATGAACGTTCCGTCACCACGGAGTCCCACCTCATCTCAGCAGGCGGTGCCAAAGCCATTGCCGATGCCGTGTTGCAGAAGGAGGTAAAGAACGGATTTGCCCTGGTCCGCCCCCCGGGCCACCACTCCATGCGTATGTCCCACG
>JAKSBB010000422.1 GCA_022361315.1 Desulfobacterales bacterium | reverse complement strand
TGCCGCCCGTACTTGTGGTATTGTTCATGCAGCGCTGGTTTGTTAAGGGACTCATCGAGAAGGAAAAATAGGGGATATGGAAGCGGCCGGGCTGAAAAACAGATATTACGTGCTCCGACACGGTCAGAGTGAGGCCAATGTCCGGCATCTTGTGGTGAGCGATCCGGCCAACGGTGTGGATGGATACGGCCTCACGGAGACGGGAAAGGATCAGGTCAGAACATCTGTCTCCCAATTCTCAGGGCTGGGAGCTGATACCCTGATCTATTCCTCCGACTTCAAACGGGCCCGGGAGACGGCGGCAATTGCCGCCGGGATACTCGGCGTATCGGCTCAGGTTACCCACACACCATTGTTGCGGGAACGTTTCTTCGGTGATTTTGAACTGGGACCGGACACCATCTATCCCGGCGTCTGGGAAGAAGATGCCAGAGAGACCGGTCCCGGTAACCGGGTAGAACCCGTCGAAGATGTGCTAAAACGGGCTTTGGCATGTATCTCGGAATTAGAAGAGAACCACCGGGGCCGGGATATCATCCTGGTGGCCCACGGCGACACCCTGCAGATCCTCCTGTCATGGTTCATCGGCATGCCCGCCAGCCGCCACCGGGAAGTACCCCACATGGATACGGCGGAACTCAGGCGGGCTTGAGATTGTACCCAGGCTTCCCAGCCAGACACCTCACCTATTCAGCTTTCTTTCGTTTCCGCCGATCCGACGCCATCTTAAAAATCAGATAGCCAAAGACAAAAAGAATCAGAAACGAACCAAACCCGATGAGCCCCTTAATCCATTCACCTGTAAAACTGAAATCCCATGCATCATAGGCCACATAGCTGAACACCATCAGGGATAACACCACCACGGAAAAGCAAAAGGGCAGAATGTCCTCTTTATTCATTTTCTTCTTACTTTCCCGACTCTTTCGCTCTAACTCTTCCAACGTCTCTTTCATTTATTCTCCTGCGGGTTGCCCGAACCGTTCGCGGGCATACCTTTGTACTTCTTATCTTTCAATTTCATCGGCCCTGGGGCCGGATCTTCCATTTTTTATCCCGCGGATTTTACACGATAAGCACGCTGTTGGATACGAATAAATCAATATGATACAAAATATTTAGCATCAACAAAGAAAGCGCACCCCGAATCCAAAGCCCCCACGCTCTGCACGATGAGTTTTAAAGGGCAAGGTGTCAAAAGAGAGTATTGCAAGGCGACAAGGGGCGACGCAGTCAACGCCGCAGATGTCACCTATATGGTGGATCAGAGGGATGGAATTCATTTGTTTTGCCACGGGATTTGCTGTAGAGTTGGGTGTCAGCCAATCAGCCCGGAGAACATACCATTACGTTTAGATACAGCACCATACTGAACACGCCGGTTCCGGATACCCTCGAACCGGATTTCGTCAAGGCCATCACCGCGGTCAATTTTCACAGGTTGAAAATTCTTTGTATCGGATTGATCTGCCTTGGTACGGCCCTGTTCATCATTGACTATCGGATGCTCTCCAGCCAGCCCACTGATGCTCTCCATATCTTCTATCCGTACTATCTCCGGAGTGACCTCACCCTTGCCCTGCTCAACGGCCTCATCTACCTGGCCGTTGCCATTGCAAAGAAACGGGGCCACCCGACGCTCGATCAGGGCATTCTTATTTTCACCACGGTATCGCTTCTCGCCTGGTGCGGGGCGGTAGGGGCGCTGGAGTATTTTACCCACCAGTCGGTGTCCACCCTGATCATCGGTATTTTTTTCCTTTCCACCAGCCTGTATCTCAACGGGTGGCTGGTGATCTCAGCCATGGCTGCGGGACTGCTTTCATTTATCTGTGTCAAGGCAACTCTCGGTCCCGGAGCAGTACACTTTATACCAGCACACGTGAACCTGCTGGGCCTGACCCTGTTCGGATGGTTGCTGTCACGCATCCTGTACCGCCATAAACTCAGTAGTTTTGTCTCCCAGCAACAGCTCAGCCGCAAAAATCTGGAACTGGCCAGGGAAATCCAGACAAGAAAAGCCGTTGAAGAAGACCTCAAACAGGCCCACCAGGAACTGGAATATAAAGTTTTTCAGCGCACAAAAGCCCTGGCCGATGCAAACCGGCGGCTTCAAAGCGAGATCCGCGAACGGGAAAAGATGGAAGCCAGTCTCCGGCAGGCACAGAAGATGGAATCCATCGGCACCCTTGCCGGCGGCATCGCCCACGATTTTAACAACATCCTTTCTCCGATTCTCGGCCATGCAGATATGCTCATGTCCGACATCCCCAAAGACAGTCCCCACTGGGCGAGCCTGCAGGCCATCGCGGACGCGTCGGTTCGCGCCCGGGACCTTGTCCGGCAGATCCTGACATTTGCCAGGCAGGAAAACTACGATCTGACGCTGTTCAACGCCCAGACGGTTATCGAAGAGGTTCTGAAACTCCTGCGTTCCTCTCTGCCGTCATCCATCACCATTAAAAAAGAAATTGATCCGGACTGCGGTGTAATCCGGGCCAACCCCACCCACATTCACCAGATCCTGATGAACCTGGCCACCAATGCCTATCATGCCATGCAGGAT
This sequence comes from Desulfobacterales bacterium, assembly GCA_022361315.1. The sequence goes on along the minus strand of JAKSBB010000422.1, from coordinate 386 downwards.
ACGGGGGGTGAACTGAAAGTATCACTTACACAGACGGCAATCACGGAGAACAATGCGTATTTTCCCGGGCTGGCACCCGGTACATACGTCTGCCTGACAGTGGCGGATACAGGCGCCGGTATGACGGATGAGGTAAAGGAAAAAATCTTCGACCCCTTTTTCTCCACCAAAGACCCCACAAAAGGTACCGGTATGGGGCTGTCTGTGGTTCATGGTATCGTCAAAGGCATCGGCGGTGCCGTTCAGGTGGAGAGTAGCCCCGGAAAAGGCACGCAATTCAGGGTGTACTTCCCCATGGAAAAGGGAGATGCCGAAGATACGTCTCCTCACTTAGATGCCGACAAGCTGACGGGCGGTACGGAGACCATCCTGCTGGTGGATGACGA
>JAKSBB010000515.1 GCA_022361315.1 Desulfobacterales bacterium | reverse complement strand
CACCAGCAGGCGATGGGGATCATAGGACATCTTGGCCTGCCGGAGACCCGGAATGCCCAGGTCCTGCTCCCGGTTGATATACACCGCCCGGTCTGAAAGATACCGTGCCGTTTCCTGGTTGATCACCTGGGCGGCCCCTTTATACGCGATATTGGCTTTTTCAAAATGGACGTTGAAGGTATCCAGGTTTAAGGGGCTGAATACGGCAAATGCGGCAATATTGTCATCCACTGTCACCACAAGCCCTTCCAGGCCCAGCCGATCCCAGTTATCAAATGCTTTTTCAATGGCAGCGGCCTCTTCAATCAGCGACTGCGGCACCGGGTCACGGGCCTCAAGAAGATCCCTGGCAAATGTCCGCACCGCAGGCCGAAGCGTTTCATCCATCACAACCACCTCATGATCCGGATACCGCCGGTGAAACTGGGAAACCAGGTTCTTCTTCTTGTGTAGTTTCTTTCCCTTCAATTCCACCAGATTTTCCACTTTGTAGATGTATTCGGCCGCGTCACGGTCTTCTTCAGCCGTAAAATAATGGTGAAGCCCCGGATGGTCATCCATATAGGATCGGGTCACCAAACCGATATGCGGAGACAGGCCTTTGCACATCAATTCGTGGGACAGGGTATAAAGCTCTTCCGGTGTCAATTCACATCCCAGCGGCATAAAACTCATATTGTTCTTGCCGTCGTAAATCAGCAACCGGCCTTTATAGGAGAACCAGGTATAATCGTACATCTCGGCCCAGCAGAAGAGATTTACTGCGTTGTATTCACAGAAACAGGGGGGGAAATGGTCCAGAAAATGGGTAATCAGGGGTAAACTATCCGTGTCAAAGCGTCCCCTTGAAAGGGTTTCGCTTTGTTGACTCGGTTCACTCTCTTTTTCGTCACAATTGTATAACATATTCAGCCCTCAAGTTTAAAAGGGATATGGTCCTTCATCTCTTTGAACCCGAGCCTCTCATAGAAGCTCTGGGTTCCGGGTTCGCCGATAAGGCCTATCCAGTCCACCCCCAGGTTCATCAATTCCCGGATCAGCACCTTGATGATTTTGGAACCGATGCCAAGTCCCCGGTAGGTGTTCAGTACAACAACGTCCTGAATATAAGCATCACTTGTACGGTCGGAAAGAGCCCTTCCCATTCCGATGAGCTTTTTTTTATAAAATGCCCCGGCAAACAGCGCGGAATCCCTGGGTACGGACACCAGGAATTCAGGGTGTTCACCGTATGCCGCATCCCACCAACCGGCATCCTTATACAGGGTTTTCAGTTCTTCCAGCGGTGCGGAAGTGATGATCCGGATATCCAGGTCTTTCAGATTTATGTTGTCAGTTCCGGCATTGTCACTCATGATCTACTCCTCCACAAGTTTCCGGGCAAAGGGCGGCAGTGCAAAGGCGGCCTTGTGTACCTCGGGCGAATAATACTTCAACT
>JAKSBB010000310.1 GCA_022361315.1 Desulfobacterales bacterium | reverse complement strand
TTTTTTCCCGCCGGAATGGACAATACCGCCAACTGAGATCGCGTGCTCCCCTGTGGTAATCTCCCAGTCAATCCGGGCATCAAGGTGCAACGGCCGGCCGGAGAGCATCAACCGAAATCCGTTGTCCGCTATATCTTTCAGCAGTGCTTCCCTCTGTCCTTTCGGGATAAACCACTCCCCCTGGGGTGTGGGGCGGTGGGAAAGTCCGGAGGTTTTAAGCATTTCCGAATATCTTCGCTCCGTTTCAAAATCCCGGTGGAGTTCGGTGTTGGTTTCAGGATAAAAGATCACCGGCCTTGGATCGTCCGGGGCAAAGGTGCCGAATCCTTCATAGGAGAAGGCCAGACCGGCAAATTTGAAACCCGGGTCAATATTCAGTACCGGTGTGGCAGATGCCTTTTTAAGTATCTTTTTCTTTATTCCCGGGAGGCGGATATCTATTTTTCCGGTATGGCCGGCAAGTTCATCGAGCAAGGCCTCATACGCTTCACTGGACAACGGACGGCCCTGTGAAAGTTTATGGACCAGAGGGTAGGGCAGCCCCCGTTTCAGTTCGTAAACCATCCGGCCGCACAGGATTCTCACCGGATTTGATATCACCGTATAATCCGACGGTTTCATCGGTTTGCCGGCCAGGGTCAGTTCCGGTGTAAACCGGTCCCCGGAAGGGTGGAATTCCACCCCGGGAACAATACCGGTTCGATATTTGAAGTGCACGGGCTGGCCTTCCGCGTTGCATAACACACTTCTGTCCCTGCATCGGTGGAGAAATGACTTCAGGTCGTAGGGTGAAATCCGGAACAAGGTATATTCCCCATCCGGTGAAAAGAATCTTCCCTCCTGCTTTCTGAGATCTGTTTCAGCCTTGAAGGCCATGGAGAACAATTGTCTGTCGACAATCTTAAGTCCCGGGGCCTGAAGATCACGTGCCGTATAAAATCCCTTGGGACCGACCTGTTTCCATATTGTCCCTTGCTTTCTGCGTTCTTCGATTCTGACGGTGAACTGATTGTTCTTTTTTGAGCGTTCCGGCTCATAGATAAAGATAAGTCCCTGCATGGAAGTCCCCCTGTGGGTTCAATCAAGGCCCCTAATGTATCAGTTCTCGAAAAAAGATGAAGGCCTTTTGAAAAATTTCTTTTAATGTCTTGAAAACCCGGTGGGCGATGCCACTTTAAGGGGTAGTAACCTCAATCAAGGAGGACACATCATGACACCGAAAATAGATACCATTCTGTTTGCCACCGACCTTTCGGATACTTCCAGGCACGCATTTGGATACGCAGTGGATCTGGCTGAAAAATACGAAGCGAAAATAAATATTGTCCATGTCATGGAGAATCTGAACCATTCCATGGAAATACAGATCAGTGAGATGGTGGGGGTGGACCGTTGGAACCGGATGAAGGCGGATACTACCGCCGAACTTAAAAAGAAAATCCGGGAACGGGTCCACAGCTTCTGTGCATCAGCCACTCCGGACGAAGCCAGTTGCGAACTTCTGGTAACCGATGTCCATATCAAAAAGGGGCTCGCCTGGGAGGAAATTCTGGAAACTGCCGATACCCTTGGCGCTGATATGATCGTGATGGGTACCAACGGGTATTCCCCCATCAAGGATGTGCTCATGGGCGGCACGGCCCGGAAAGTCGTGAAACGGAGCAGGGTACCGGCGCTCACCGTGCGTCTGCCGGGGGATTGATCAACAACCGGCAATGCGTATAGGCCGGATACTTAAAACAAACTGAGCTGTTTGCCCCCCATGATTTCGGTGACGCTCAGATCGAAGAACCGCAGCACCGCATCTGCAATGGGTTTGAGTTGTTTATCAATGTAGTGGGTGTAATCCGGATCATCATGGGGAAGCTGAACCGGAATCGGACCCCTCAGGGTCATGACATAGGAAATTTCCCTTAAGGTCTCATCATTCAACAGCCGTGCCGCCCTGACGTGGGGTGGTACGGCTTTGGTATACGCCTCGGCGGATTTGGTGAGCCGTTTTCTGTAGGCCAGATCTTTGTCATGACGTCCGGCTTTCAGATCCAATATGGTTTGCCGTATCCATGAGGCCACTTCCTGGTCATGGAATACCCGGTGGAAAAGATCGTATTGGAATTGCCGGGCGAACCGTGTCCAGTCGGAGCGGACAAACTCCAGTCCGGTGAAGACCAGTTTTTCTTCCCCACTTCCCTTTCTCACGATGCCTGCGTATCTTTTTTTTGCGGAATCCCCGCCACCCCTCAGGGCGGGTAGAAAGAAACGGGTGAACAGTTTTTCAAACTCCAGCTCCAGACGGGATTCCAGGTTGAATTCCTCCCGGATGGTCCGGGTGAGGAAGGTGTTGATTTCAGTGGCAAGCTGTTGTGCCGCAGTGCTTCCGGAGGTGGCTTCCTTCGGTTTGAGTTGAACAAAGACGGAATCGGTGTCCCCGTAAAGTACAGCGTAGCCTTTCTCTTCCAGGTACTCCCTGGTGGTCTTCAACAACCAGCGGCCGGTGCCGGTGATGGATCGCGATAGTTCCGGATTGTAAAACCGGCTTTTGGTGGTGCCCATGACCCCGTAGAAACTGTTCATCAGGATTTTTACGGCCTGGGATAAATGGGTGTCCTTTTCCCGTTTTGCCCGGTCCCGGGTGTCCATGAGGGTGGTGATGAATTCGGGGAGTACATGGGTATGCCTGGAATAGGTGATACCCACAGGGGTATTCAAGTGGGGCGTTTCCGGGTTTTTCCCGGCCGTCTCCGGGTTCTTCCCGGCCGTCTCCGGGTTCCTCCCGGCCGTGAGCCGGGAAAGCGGATCAATATTAAAGGTCCGGATGATTGATGGGTACAGGCTTTTAAAGTCGAACACGGCGATATGTTCAAAGAACCCCGGAGACTTGGTAAACACCCATCCGCCCGGTGCATTTCCTGAATCCGTGATATCTCTGATATTGGGTGCCACCAGGCCGTGCCTGTGGATTCTGGGCAGCATGAAGTGGTCAAAGGCGGCCACGGAACGGCCCACCCGGTCCATGGGTAGCCCCGAGAGTTGTGCCCGTTTCCAGGTGAGATCAATGAGACCTGTTTCCCGGAAGATGTCCGACACCAGGGTACAGTCCAGAAGATTGTACCGGGCCAGGGCGGTTTTATCTTCCCGGAACCGTCGCTCGATTTCCGCCACCTTATCCTGGTCTTCGCCGATATCCTTACCCTGTCCCAAAACACTTGCGGCAACAGTCTCCAGCCGGAAATTGTCAAAGGAATAGAAGGCCCCCCTGAGGGTTGGCGGGCCGTCAATGACGATCCGCCCGCTGATATCAATACCGTAGACACCTTTCCGGATCTCACGGAGTTCCGCCCGCTGACGGTTCCGTCCCAGGGTGAAGGGGATACCGTGCTGGCGGCATTTTCTGTCCAGAAAGACCAGATCAAACCCCACCACGTGCCAGCCGATGAGAATATC
>JAKSBB010000120.1 GCA_022361315.1 Desulfobacterales bacterium | reverse complement strand
TCGAACCTGTTTAACATCTGCCTGGTAATGGGTGTGGTGGGCATGTTTAATCCCATGGTGGTGGATCCCTCACTGCACGGATTTGAGTTCCCGTTCATGATTTTTATCTGCTTTGTGCTGAACGGCATCGCCCTAGCAGGCGGCGGGGTGGGCAAACGGGGGGGCAGCTTGTTTATCATCCTGTTTTTTGTGTATATGGGTGTTTCGTATGTCAAGTAGACAATAATGCGGCAATCGTGATTTTTTCCTTGCAAGTTCCGGCGAAACTATTATAAGGACTGGTAGGTAATTTTTTTCCACCCCAGAAAAAGAGGCTGATATGGCAACTCCCAAGAGACTTCTGATCGTAGACGATAATGAAGACATCCTGTCTACCTTTTATGAGTTCTTCAACTCACTGGGATACGAAGTCAAAACAGCGGTTGACGGCTTTGCCGCCCTCAAGGTATTGCGGGATAAACCGGGCTATTTTGACTGCCTGATCACAGATCTTGTGATGCCGAATATCAGCGGCGTCGGCCTGATCGCCATCGTCAAAAAAGAGTATCCTGATCTGAAGATCATCGCCATGACGGGATACGGGGATCAGCCCGGGGCACTTGCGTCGGAAGCAGAAGCGGATCTGGTATTGTTCAAGCCCATCGATCTGTTCAAGATCGAGGCGAAAGTATCAGAACTCATTGGACAAAACGACGAATAAATCATAGAAGAGCAGCGAGTTTATGAGTACACCTCTGATAGGCGTCAGTAACTCTATTTTAAAGATCAAGGAATTGATCAACCATGTGGCCAATACCTGCCTGAACGTGCTGATCACCGGTGAAACCGGCGTTGGAAAAGAGGTGGTGGCCCATAATTTATATGCAGAGTCGCCACGGGCCAAAAACAGTTTTGTGAAAATCAATTGTGCCGCATTGCCGGAAACCCTTCTGGAATCGGAACTTTACGGCTATGAAAAAGGGGCGTTTACCGGCGCTCACAAAAAACGGCACGGTAAATTCCTCACCGCCCATCAGGGGGTCTTGTTTCTTGACGAAATCGGGGATATGCCCCTGACCCTCCAGTCCAAGATGCTACACGTCCTCCAGAGCGGCGAATTTTCGCCACTGGGCTCCGACCAGGATTTTAAAACCGATGTCTGGGTCATTGCCGCCACCAATCAGAATCTGGAAGAACGGATTCAAAACAAAAGTTTCAGGGAAGACCTGTTCTACCGCCTGAACATCATCAAGATAGATATACCGCCCCTTCGGAAGCGCCAGGAAGATATTCCCGCACTCATCGAATATTACTTCAGGCTGTACCGGTCCGAATACCCCACCAGCCAGGGCATCAAACCCGATGCCGATACCCTGGCCAAACTGACATCCTACCACTGGCCCGGTAACGTCCGGCAGTTACAGAACTGTATTAAAAAACAGATGGTGCTCAATGACTGGGGTAAAATCATCGAGGAACTGCCGGAAGATCCGGAAGCCGTCACCGCAGACACCCAGGCGCAGGATGCCGGAAAGGCTGACGCACTTTTCCCCAATGAAGCCAACAGCGAGCGCATGAAAATCATCTCCGAGTTTGTGGACCTCTCCACCAGTTCGGAAAAGCTGTTTGAGGACATTTCCCTGAAGAAAATTAAAAAGCTTGCCTCGGATAAGGTGGAAAAAGAGGTGATCACCTTTGTGCTGGACAAGGTGGGCTGGAACCGGTCCAGGGCAGCCAAAATTCTCAAGGTCAGCTATAAAACCCTGTTGTACAAAATGAGCGAATTCAACGTCCGCCCCCCATTGAAGTAAATCTTATCAATTCGGAATCCCGGTTCGTGGCGACTGAAATACACGAACCGGGATTTATGTAACTGGAAATCTCGGTTAAGTTGAGGCAAATGCGCTGACCAGTCCATTCACTGCTTTCTCCAAAAGCGGCCTTGGGCATGCGATGTTGATACGCTCAAACCCTTTGCCGTTTTCCCCGAACCAGTCTCCATGGTCCAGGGCAAGCCCTGCCTCTTTCTCCACCCGCCTGACCACCTCTTCCGAGCACAGGCCCAGCGGTCTGAAGTCAATCCAGGGCAGGTAAGTGGCCTGGAGATCAAACACCTTGGCACCGGGGATTTCCGATTCAATCCGCTGTTTCAGGTAGATGTAGTTCCCGTGCAGATAGTCGATGAGATCCGTCAGCCATGGTTCGGCAGACATGTACGCCGCCCGGGCGGCAATGGCACCGAACAGGCTGCCGCTGCCCCTGGGGTTCATTCCAAGGGTCTGGAAATAAAGCGACATGTCCGCCCGCTTTCCCGGATCGGGTATCACAAGGCTGGAATGGGAAAGCCCGGCCAGATTGAAGGTTTTTGACGCAGCATTGGCAGCGATGGACCCGCGGGCGAACCGCTCTGAGATGGATTGAAAACTTAGGTGGGAAAACCCCGGCATCACGAGGTCACAGTGGATCTCATCAGCAAACACCAACACATTGTTGTCCATGCAAATATCACCGAATCGAGTAAGTTCTTCCCGTGTCCACACACGCCCCACCGGATTGTGGGGAGAACAGAGAATGGCCATCTTCACCCGGGGATCCCCGGCCTTTTCCGCCAGATCCCGGAAGTCCATTTCATACCGCCCTTCCGATATCACCAGCGGATTATCCACAATGGTCCTGCCGTTGTTCCGGATTGCTTCGGCAAAAGGATAATACACCGGTGTCTGGATCAGTACCCCGTCCCCGGGGCAGGTGAACCGCTGCACCAGATAGTTCACCGCCGGAACAATACCCGGGGTACTCATCAACCAGGGTTCTTTGATCTCCCAATTGTGACGCCGGCCGTACCACTGAATCAAGGCCTTGTTATAATCCGGATCCTGAAGCGTATATCCGTAAATCCGGTGGGATAGGCGTTCAGCCATGGCTTCTTCCACCACGGTGGGACAATAGAAGTCCATGTCCGCCACCCAGAGGGGCATGAGATTCTCTCGTCCCGGTCCGAATTTGAGCCTTAGTATCTCCGGCTCCCATTTCATGGATCCGGTGTCCGATCTGTCGATGACTTCGTCAAAATTCCAGTCTTTTTCCACTGCTTTTCCTTAGACTTGCGTTTGGTTTCATGCCTTAGCGGCAATAAATTCGTTTATCACTTTTTCAGCAGACACAATTTCGTGAATCGGATCGGCACTTTTACCGGCCTGATAAAACGCCTTGTATCCCATCCCCTTCACAGAAGCCTGTTTCAACTGCCATATGGATTTCAGGGTATAGAGCATCCGCATGTAATGTTTTCCTCTGGGATGACGGAGCAGGCGTTTGGCCAGCCATCCGGCCCGGGTACCCATCTGCTGGATATACCTTGTGTTGATCACGGAGACAGGCACCCCGGATATCTTTTCAGTCAGAACGATATCCGCTTCTTCAGCATCCAGAATGGCCTGCTTGTAGTCATCATGGGCCGAGCACTCACTGGTGGCAATGAACCGGGTGCCCATCTGGATGGCGGCGTAGCCCATATCAAGGGCCTCCAGGAACTGGCCCGGCTCACCGATTCCCCCGGCACAAACCAGAGGAACACCAAGGCCGGAAAGGGTGTCAAACAGCGCCTGGGTGTCCCGGCTGCCGGTATGCCCCCCTGCCCTGTTGTTTACGCATATCAGACCGTCAACGCCCTTGTCCAGTGCCTTTTCCGCCCATCTGAGTTCGGTGACATCATGATAGACCTTTCCCCCCCGGGCATGAACGGCGTCCACCACCCAGGCCGGATTCCCCAGAGCCGTGATAAAAAAGCGGATGCCTTTATCAAGGGCAATCTCTATCCATTTTCGCATGCGGTCTTCATACTTTTTTGATGACTTTTCGACAATGGCGTTAAAGCCCACCGGCCTGTCTGTAATCCGGCGAATAAGGTCGATGCCTTCTGCCAGGGGGAGTTTATAGACAAATTCCATGGATATGGGCTGAATAATGCCCATGGCGCCGGCACCGGATACGGCAGCAATCAACTCCGGATTCGAACAGGGATACATGGCCCCGCAGATAATCGGGAGATCCACCCCGGCATCCCTGGTGAACTGGGTATCATATGTTGGCATACGCGTTTCCTTTCATCTGTCGTTAATCCTCCGGGACCAATGTGATCAAGGTGATTTCGCTGTGGGTATTGAACCGCATCGGCACCCCTACGGTTCCGACACCCTGCCCGGTGTATCCCGTCATCCCGCCGAACCGCCATTTTCCTCTGAAAAACCGGTGCCCCCGGTTCAGGTGTACGAAAACGGGAATGCCGCCGGGCAGACATATCTGCCCCCCATGGGTATGACCGGCCAGGTAGAAGCTATATTGATTTTCTGCAGCCTCTTGGAAGAGTTCGGGGGTATGTACCAGGGCAAGTTTAAACCCGGCAGCTCTTGTTTTCAATGCTGAAATGGCCTGGTCAGTAAGATATTCGTGGGGATCATCCACACCGGTGATCATGAACGCTGCGTCCCCCTCTCCGAGAGTTATACTTTCGTTGATCAGCACCCGGATTCCAATGGTTTCAAAAGGGGTGACCAGCCGCCAGGTATCGTGGTTTCCCAACACGGCAAATGTGCCGTACTTGGATCGGATCCCGTCAACGATCTTTTCCATGGCAGGTAGAATCGACCTGTAATTTAACCGGTTGTAATAGGTAATATAGTCACCGGTCATAACACAGATATCCGGCTTCAACCCGCGGGT
>JAKSBB010001157.1 GCA_022361315.1 Desulfobacterales bacterium | reverse complement strand
CTCGCCGTTGTCCCCGAAGTTGAGGGAACAGGTGGTGGAGCCGTGGATCCCCATCTTGTGCTCGATCCCGGAGCAGTAGACATCGTTCGGCTCGCCGAGGGAGCCGTCGTCGTTCACCCGGATCTTGGGCACCAGGAACAGGGAGATGCCGGCCGTGCCGGCAGGGGCCCCTTCGATGCGGGCCAGAACCGGGTGGATGATATTTTCCACCAGGTCGTTTTCCCCTGAAGAGATGAAGATCTTGTTGCCGGTGATGGAATAGGTGCCGTCGCCGTTGGGCACGGCCCGGGTGGTCAGGGCCCCCACGTCGGAGCCGGCCTCGGGTTCGGTCAGCAGCATGGAGCCCCCCCAGACGCCGGTGTACATCTTTTTCAGGTAGAGCCGTTTCTGTTCGTCCGTGCCGAAGTTTTCCACCAGCTTGCCTGCCCCGTGGGCCAGGATATTGTGCAGCATGAAGGGATAGTTGGCCCCGTTGAAGTAGTTGTTTGCGGCCAGGGCCACCGTGGCCGGCATGCCCTGGCCTCCCCATTCCGGGTCGTCGCACATGGCGATCCATTCGCCTTCGGCAAAGAGTTCGTAGGCCCGGTGAAAGGCCTTGGGCACGGTCACCTTGCCGCCCTCAAAGGTGCATCCTTCTTCGTCCGCCTCTTTCAGGCAGGGCAAAAGTTCTTTCAGGGCCAGGTTCCGGGCCTCGGAAACCACCATGTCAATGGTTTTCCTGTTAAAGTCCTCAAACCGTTCATATTCGCTCAAGGCTTCCACGTTAAACTGCTCGTGGAGCACAAAATCCACATCCCGGCGGTCCGCTACTTGCTGTGCCATGGTCATTCCTCCTTATTTGGTATAGTCGTAAAACCCTTTGCCGCTTTTCCGGCCCAGGTAGCCTGCCCGGACCATCTTCCGCAGGAGCGGGGCCGGCCGGTACTTATCTTCTCCCAACTCTTTGTGAAAGCCTTCAAGTACCAGGAGCATGGTATCCAGCCCCACCATGTCGGCCAGGGCCAGGGGGCCGATGGGATGGTTTGCCCCGAGGGTCATGGCGTTGTCTATGTCTTCGGCCGCAGCAATACCCTCGGCCAGAACAAAAATTGCCTCATTGATCATGGGGCAGAGGATGCGGTTGACGGCAAACCCCGGCGCCTCTTTCACCTCAATGGCGGTTTTATTGATCTTCTCCACGAAATCTTTGGCAATGTTCAGGGTCTCGTCGGAGGTGACAAAGCCCCGGATCAGCTCCACCAGACGCATCACCGGCACGGGATTGAAGAAGTGCATCCCGATGAACTGGTCGGGGCGCCCCGTTACGGAAGCCATCTCCGTAATGGAAAGACCGGAGGTGTTCGATGCAAACAAGGCCTCTTTTTTACAGATGGTATCCAGTTCCTGGAACACCTGTTTTTTGATATCCATAATTTCGATGATGGCTTCGATCACCAGATCAGCGTCCCGGGCAGCCATGTTCAGGTCGGTGGTACCGGTGATCCGGTCCAGGACGGCATCGGCTTCGTCTGCGGCCATTTTTCCCTTGGACACGGCCCGGTCCAGATTGGTCCGTATGGTGGTGAGACCGTTTTCAACAAAGCGGTCCTCCATATCCCTCAGGGTGACTTCAAATCCGGCCTGGGCCGCACATTGGGCAATACCTGCCCCCATGATACCCGCCCCCAGCACGGTCACATTTTTCATTTCCATGGACACGCCTCCGTGATTCTGATGTTAAACAAACCCGCATTTCTTTCTTTTCACATATGAGCAAGCGAGCAAGAGCCATGCCAGTATTTGGAAGTCCCGGGGGACGGGGGTTATGGCGGATTCAGGTATCAAGACACCCAATTTCTTTCCTATGGAAAAGATTTTTCTGTTCTATTTTCCGGTTTTATTATAATCTTCACCATAGCACAGATATCATCCCATAATCAGGAGTGTACCATGGCGGATCAGCCCCCCATCAATGAAAATGACTTTTTCCGGGAAGCCACGCTAAAACTCTGCGCCAGCCTGGAAATCGAACGGGCACTGCACCTCTGCCTGAATTACATCAGGAAATTCATGCCCGCCCAGCAAATGGGCTTCCACGTCTACCACCGGGACAAAGGCGTGGTGGAAACCGTGGCCACAGCCACAACGGAAGGGGGGCAGGCGGTATCCATAAAGATTCCCCTGTCCGGAGAAGGACGGCAGCTCATTGAAGGCCGACGCCTGGACAGGGTAAGGTCCATCCGGCGGCTGGGGGATGACCCCATCACAGGCCCCGTGGCCGAGCACCTGGATGCCCGTAACGTTTCCGCTGTGGTCATCGACCTGGTTCTGGAGCGGACCATGCTGGGTATATTCTCCGTATTCAACGACGGAAAGAACCCCTTTACCCCGGACCACATCCGCCTGCTCAGCCTGCTGGACAAGCCCTGCGCCATTGCCCTGACCAACTCCCTGCGGTACCGGGAACTCAACGATCTTAAGGAACTGCTGGCCGATGACAGCCGTTATTTCCAGGCGGAATTAAACCGGATGGCCGGGGAAACCGTCATCGGTGCGGGTCAGGGGCTTCGACCGGTGATGGAAATGGTTCACCAGGTCTCTCCGACGGAAAGCCCGGTGCTGCTGCTGGGGGAAACCGGTACGGGCAAGGAGGTGGTGGCCAATGCCATCCATAACCTGAGTCTGAGAAAGCAGGGCCCCTTCATGCGGGTCAACTGCGGGGCCATACCGGCATCTCTGCTGGATTCGGAGCTCTTCGGATATGAAAAGGGGGCATTCACCGGGGCGGTGTCCCGGAAGCGGGGGCGCATTGAACGGGCCCAGGGCGGCACCCTTTTTCTTGACGAAATCGGAGAACTGAGCATGGATGCCCAGATCCGTTTGCTCCGGGTACTTCAGGAAAAGGAGATCGACCGGGTGGGGGGCACGGAAACCATCCGGGTCAATATCCGGATCATTGCCGCCACCCATAGGGACCTGGAAGCAATGATGGCCGCAAACCGGTTCCGGGCGGACCTTTTCTTCCGGCTCCGGGTGTTTCCCATCCCCATCCCGCCCCTGCGGGAACGGACAGGGGATATTCCGGCGCTGGTGGAACATTTTATCCTCAAGAAAGCCAGGGAAATGAAACTGCCCAACATCCCGGCCGTGCCTGCACACGTCATGGACAGCCTGATGGCCTACCTGTGGCCCGGCAATGTCCGTGAACTGGAGAACGCCGTAGAACGATCCATGATTCTGGACCGTTCCGGCCCCCTCCGCTTTAAGGAGATCACGGCACCGCCGGTCCGGCCGTCACAGATCCCCGACGGGCCGGACCTATCCCCGGCCCCCCTGGACGACGTCATTGCCGATCACATCCGACAGGTTATGACCCGGTGCCACGGACGGGTGGAAGGGGAGAAAGGGGCTGCCCGGATCCTGAACATCCACCCCTCCACCCTGAGAAAACGGATGAAGAAACTGAATATCCCCTTTGGGAAAACCGCCCGGTACTAAATCCGCTCTTCGATTAGCCCCCGTGCGTGCGGGAGTATAACGAAGGCACAGGGGAGGTCCATCCGGCCAAAGCATCTGCATCCGGCCTGAAAATCTCCACCCGCAGGGGATAGCATGGCGCCGTGTCGCTGGAATGCTCCGCACCGCAATCCCCGCCGGGACAGGCGGATAACCCACCCAGCAGATCGATCTCAGCAAAGAGCTCCAGAAAATCCCCCGGCCGGACAGGGCTGGCCTTCATGAAGTACTGGTGGGTATCCAGTGTGAAACCAGTGCACATGAATACGTTGAGGACATCATGGACATACACCTCGGCCTCGGCCATGGGTAGACCGCTTTCCGCAGCCAGTGCCCGGATCAGGTTGGAGTGGCAGCAATTGTGGTAGTCCCTGCCCTGAAGCAGGCGGCCGGTATAGGGATCGCACCGGGTGCCGATGACGTCGTGAACCCCGCCGCCGAATTCGTCAAATCCGTACCAGTCAAGGGTGTCACAGGTGATGGTGGCCATGGGACGCATATGGGGAAAGCTGCTCCACATCCGGTCCCCGGTACCCAGGTGAGTCCCATGGAGGGCACGGGTTTTTCCGCTGTAAAACCGTTCGCTGAGATCATGGGCATTCCAGAGGTTCAGATCCCCCACCTGGGGGCCCTCCATGCTGACGATCCTGAAAAAATGTCCTGCCGGCACCTTGAAAACAGATGCATCCCTGGGCTGAACTATCACCTCATCAATCTGTTCCAGTGTTTCTCTGGCAGCGGTGTAGGCCGCCATATCGGGCAGAGGCAGGGTATCCACCGGATAGCAGATCACGGGTTGTACGGCTTTACGCGCGTCACCATCTTCCGGTGCTTTATGCTGGGGTGTGGGTTTCATATTCCCCCTTTATGGGTTTGGATATTGTAAAAACACGGCCACAGAATACCTGTGAATCTATCCGGACATCAAGTCTTTTAACGCACCGGTGGCCGGCATAACATGAGGGTGCCTGCAGGGCGCACCGGTACGCATCTTCCGGTTCGAATCATCTGGTTTGAATCATCCGGGGGGTTACATGGGAGGTCCGGCACCCGGGAACCGGGTCCTTCTGATCTCCGCCTGGATTTTACAGGCTGTCATCTCTTTATGGGAGTGGCACCGCCTGGGTTTAGGAAATAAAGACCTGAGATATTTCAGCAGCCCCATGGAAGCGGGCAGCTTTACGGGATTGGAAAAAACAAGGGACAGGGAAAATGGTTTTGAATTGAAGACGTTTAATTTCATTCCGGAAACTCCTCTATATCTATGAAAAACTGATAGGCGGCCATGACGGCGTGAAAATGACGATGGTACACGGTATCGAATCGGTGGACCTTCTTTGTGAGGGTTAAACGGGTTTGAGATTTCTGTGATTTAGAATTCATGGATTTTCTCCTTTTACGGTTTGCCTTGAAAAGGCGTTAAAAATAAAAAAGCCCCCGGATCTTCTTTTAAGATCCGGGGGCTGAAATGCTCGGGTGCAACCTGTCAGAACACCTGGACCTTGGGCTTTCCTCTTGAATGGCGGGTACGCTGCTTATTAAATGCCTGGGTCATCTCGTGCTCCTTTAGGGTTATTTTGTCTGCCCCTGCTTTACTAAACCCGAAAGGGTAAGGCAAGAAAAATAATAAATCCCGAAAATCCCCGACCCGGGCCCCCGGCCCAAAAACACGAGGATGGGATAATTCAGATGCCCATGGGTAAGGTATGGACAATTCCACGGGATTTTTTTATGATCAGACCAGGTATCGAATATGGATCCATCCTTTCGGAGGACAACCATGAAGGCAATCCAGGCGGAATATACGACAGATCCCAAAGAGATCACGGTAAAAGAAAATGCCGAAATCGAAGCATGGCCGGCCGTGTGCCGCAAATTTGATGACGATGTGGAACGGGTGTGTGATGTGGATCATATCCCGGGATATACCGGCCTCTACCAATGCTTTGATGAGAAAAACAATAAAACGTATTACCTGGTGAATGAAGACAAAGCCCTGTTCAGGATGCGGCGGAAGCACTTTTTGGACAATATCGGCTATAAGGAATAGGCGGGCCGGAGTATCTCATGGGAAAAGATTTAAATGTAAATCTTCTTGATGACCACATTATCAGTGTGCTGCGCAAATTCATGATTTTTGCAGAGCTTTCCGTGGATGAGATCAAAGATCTTTTAAGTATGGAGGCCAAGTACAAAAAGAAGATCGCAAAAATCTGCATGTACGGAACGGATGAAATCGTTATCAATGAGGGGGATTTTGACTGCTGGTCATTCTGGGTGGTCAAGGGCAGGTATGAAGTCGTCCAGGCCGGAAAACTGGTGGCAAGCTTTTCAAAGCCCGGGGAGATCTTCGGGGAGATGAGCGTTCTGGAAGGTATCCCGCGAACCGCTTCCGTTGTCGCAAAAACCAAAGGGGTCTGCCTCTGTATCGATATGTCCGTCATGGAAAATTTCAGGGACAGCCATATTGCAGACATTATCAGAACCGGATTCTACAATGTGATTCTGGAACGCCTGAACCGGAGTAAAGACAAGATGCTGGAAGAAAAGCAGCGGCTTGAACTCAAATATGCCGATCTTCTGGATTTTGAACGGCGGATTCAGGAAAAGGCCGGAAAAAGATAGATTAAACCCCGATTGCCCGTCGCCCCAAAAACTACTCCGCCAACACCGATCTGATTTTCAGAGCCAATTGCTGCTGGGAATACGGTTTTTGTAAAAAATTCACCCCGGGCTCCAGCATCCCGTTGTGAACGATATGGTTATCCGTGTGGCCGGACACATAGATAGCCTTCAGTCCGGATACCAGGGCAGAGGCCTGCTGGACAAATCCCTTCCCCCCCAATTCCGGCATAATCAGGTCGGTCACCACGAGATCGGGCAAGGGATCCCCGGATGCCTTCCGGGCCCTCAGCCATTCCAGTGCCAGGGCACCGTTCTCTGACTTATGGATGTCGTATCCCAGGGATTGCAGGGCATTGGCGGCAAAATCAAGGACATCCACATCATCCTCAACCAGCAGAATCAATTCGTCCCCGGCAAGTTGCCTGATTTCGGCTGCGGCTTTCCGGGCGGGTTTATCCCCTGCACCTTCCGCCGCAGGCCAGTAGATCTTAAACAGGGCGCCGTGCCCGGGCTCTGAGTAGACACGGATGCTGCCATGATTCTGTTTGACGATGCCGTATACCATGGCCAACCCCAGCCCCGTGCCCTTGTACTTTGATTTTGTGGTGAAAAACGGTTCAAAGATCCGCTTCCGGGTTTTCCTGTCCATGCCCCGGCCATTATCCGACACACTGAAGAACACGTAATTTCCCGGTGCCGGAATCCTTAACTTGGCAGCGGTCTGGGCATCTATAACGGTCTGGCCTGCCTCTATGGTGATCCGTTTCTTAAATTCCGGATCTTGGATCCCAACCAGGGCATCCCGGGCATTGATCACCAGATTGGTGAAAATCTGCTCCACCTGGGTCTGATCTGCAGATATGGGACTGATATCCGATGCAATCCGGGTGTCCACATGGATGTCTTCACCGATGAGCCGCCGCAACATCCGCTCCATGTCCCGGACGACTTTCGGAATATTCAGGGTGGAAGGCGAATAAATCTGCTTTCTGGAAAATGCCAGCAGTTGTCGGGTCAGATCCTCAGCCCGCCTGCCGGCACTGGAAATCGCGGATATTTTTCTGTAAAGGGGCTCATTCGTATCTGTTTTCTTCAGTACCAGGTCGGCATACCCGTTGATCACCGTCAGCAAATTATTGAAATCGTGGGCGATACCACCGGCCAGGGTACCGATGGACTCCATCTTCTGGGCCTGGAGCAATTGAAGCTGCATGGATTCACGCTCGGCTTCCGCATGCTTGCGTTCCGTGATATCCCTTGAGATTCCGAGCAATTGCCTGCCGTCGTCCCCGGACAGCACAGAAACCCGGACCTCAATCCAGGTAAAGCCCTCGTCTGCATGACGCTGTTTCAGTTCCATCTCCATCGTATGCCGGTCCCGGGTTGATAGTTGGGTTGAAATCTCCCTGTCAAACCGCCGGGCATCCCCGGGCTCAAGCAGAGATGAAAAGGGACGGCCTTTCAGTTCCCGGGCCGGGATACCACTGCTCCGCTCAATGGAAGGGCTGATATAAAGAATCGACAAATCAGCGTCCAGCAGCCAGATAATGTCTGAGATGTTTTCGGCCAGGAGGCGGTACCGGTGCTCACTTTTTTCCAGCTCCCGGATTTTCTGCTGAAGCTGGGGATAATAACTCTTCTGAACCGACCGCTCCCCCAACCCCATGAGCCTGGCAATGGAGGGGTCCATCTTATTTTTGGGCGGCGCCTTCTCAGATTGCTTCTTCATATATAACCCGGAGGTCCCGTTTGTCCGCAGGCCTCGGATTGGTCAGCAGACAGGCGTCGTTAAAGGCCTTTTCCGACAGATGGGGGATATCCGCCGATTTAACGTTCACCTGGCCGAGGCTTTTCGAAATACCCAGCTGATACCGCAGATCCCGGATTTTTCCGAAAAGCGCCTTTTGGATCTCTGCCCGGGTCATGCCCCGGGTATCCACCCCCAGGGCCTGGGCAACGGTTAAGAACCGCTCAGGTACTGCGTCGTAATTAAAATTCACCACATGTTCCAGCAACAGGGAGTTGCATTCCCCGTGGGGCAGATCCAACAGGCCTCCCAGGCTGTGGGCCATGGCATGCACCGCCCCCAATACCGCATTGGAAAAGGCCAGTCCCGCCTCCATGCTGGCCAGCATG
This sequence comes from Desulfobacterales bacterium, assembly GCA_022361315.1. Next base: position 2,149 of record JAKSBB010001157.1, on the reverse strand, counting down.
ACATTCTCCCGGATGGTGATATCGTCCGGGGCACCGACGAGTTTCGGTAAATTGACCTCAAGAAGCCGCATGGCTTCCAGGGCATGAACATCGGTCATCTTTGAGCTGGCCGTTGAGACAAAGGCTTCCACGGCATGGGCCATGGCATCCATTCCCGTGCATGCCGTGAGATAGGGGTCCATGGTCAGGGTGGTTTCCGGATCGATTAAGGCGATATCCGGAATGACGATTTTACTGATAATGGCGATTTTCACCCGTTCGCCGGTATTGTTGATGATGCAGAACTGGGATACATCGGCGGAAGTCCCGGCCGTGGTGGGGATAAAGATCAGGGGTGGCAGAGGTGCGCCGATCTTATCCACCCCTTCATAATCCAGGATATTTCCCCCGTTGGACGCCACCATGCCGATGCCTTTGGCACAGTCCATAGGAGACCCGCCGCCTACGGAAATGATGGCATCGCATCCCGCATCCATATAGAGATCCGCCCCGGCCATCACCTCGTGGTCCCGGGGATTGGGGGTCACATCGGAGAAAACCACAGGTGTGATTTCCTCCGCCAGCAGGCTGTCTTCCACCTGCCCGGCCCACCCCGCGTCAATGACCCCCGCATCTGTGACGATCATCGGCTTCCGGATATAAAATTTCCTGCAATACTCTCCGGCAAGAAAGCGCGAACCGTTACCAAAGATGATTTCAGGGGCGACGAATTTTCTCAGTCCTTCTACAGACAATGCCATGGCTGCCTCCATGGAGATGGGCTGTGATGATTTATCTTAATATAATAACAATAAGCGCCCTAGTATTCAAGGTATATATACTGGACCTTCAGGCTAACCGCCTGTAACTTTTGAAATTTAACTAAACGCGTAGAAGGATAAGCGGAGATTTGGCAGAGATGTTAGAAATCGTCTTTATTTCTTGTCGATTTCTTATCGGGGGCCGTCTTAATTTCGTCTTCGGAGGAGGTCTCATCCGGCACACTGATAACCACAGCCCCTTTTTTACCGGTGAACAGACCCGGGCCCTGCGGCACCTCATCCACGGGATGATATGCCGCAGGTTCCATTTTACCGCAGCCGCTGATAACGAAAAAGGCCGTCAACAGCACCAGGATGATGATGGAACGCTTCATGCGACGCCCTTAAAACTTAATCCGTGTGCCGAGCATCGCCGCATGGATGGCATCATATTCAGTCCCCGGGACATCCAGATCGTGCCAGCGGTAGCCCAGGTAGAGTTCGGTGCCGGCATCCATGAACTGCTGAACCGCGTACACGCCGAATAGCTGTGCCGTGTCGTCATCCTGCCGGATGTCTTCGTACCGGCCGTAGTCACAGGCAAAATTGGTACTGCCGTAGGAATTGAGCTTCGCCTTATACCCCAGTTTGCCGTAGAAAAAATAGGGGGTATCCCGGTCCGCGGTATCAATATCCCGCATCCCGCCGGCAAAGGTAAAGTTGAATCCGCTGTCCAGCAGGACTGAAAAGGAACCGTTGGCCTGGTGTTTGGTGGCGGAACGGTCCTGAAAGGCATACCCGGCACCGGCGGCAATTTTGGCCCCCGGCATTTTCCCGCTGTATCGCAGTGCCAGATCCCGCTTTGAATCCTCGATCAGGGAGCCGGACAGGGTGAACCCGTTGAAAGAAGGCGTATCATAACGGAACCGGTCACGCCGACTGAGGCCATCCATGTTGGTCATGACATCGCTGACATCTATATTGGATAACTGCCCCGTGGTTGGGTTCACAAACTTTATCCCACCGGCCATTCCTCCGGCATAGGAATACCCGGCGACTGAGGTACCGGACAGATCAATTTCCGAGGTACTGTTAGAGGCTGTGTCACCCTGCCCAAAGGAAAATTTCCCCCAGGTTTTGGACAGGAAATATGCGTCAAGATGACGCTCGGTAAAGTTGTTGGCGCCGATACTTTCATCATCCTGGTTAATCGTGGCCGTGGAATTTGACTCAACCTGAACCTCGATCTTTGTACCGGCAGTGAGATCATCATTGATCTTCGCCTTGCCCTTCATGCCGATACGGGTGGAGGAGTTATCATTATCCACATGATAGAGATCCGTGCTGGTACCATCATCGGTAACCAAAATCGCCCGGTTGACCTGCCCGTAGACCTGGAGCTGCACCTT
>JAKSBB010000354.1 GCA_022361315.1 Desulfobacterales bacterium | reverse complement strand
TTCGAAGTTGAACTTGAAGAGGGTGTGTGTGTAGAGGCCCTTCATGCCGTAGCGCTGGACGAGCTGGTCGGTGAGGCCGAGGCGGTACCCGCCGACGATCTGTCGGGTGTCGGGTTTCCAGATGAACAGCTGGTGGTAGAAGTGGTCGAAGCGGTCGAGGTCGATGGGTTTTCCGGAGCCCTCGCCGACGGCGCGGAAGGCGACCTCGCGGAGTCGGCCGATCTCCTTGAGTGTGTTGGGTATGTTGGCGGCGGTGGTGCAGTAGATCTGCTGGTCGGAGGATTCGAGCAGGAGGTCGGCCTGGGGTAGTGCGGCGATTTCGCGAGCGATGGTTTCGGGGTCGACGGGGTCGGCGATGGGCTGGAGCGCGGGGGCGTGGGCGTGTGACTTTTCGGATTCTTTCTTCTTCTCGGTGGTGTTGTCGCGCGCGGCGAGCATGTCACACCGTGCGCGGCAGTAGTCGGTGACGGCGCGGTCGGACTCGAGCTTGGCGAGTCGGTCGGCGGTGATGGGTTTGCCGACGCGGATGGAGAGGGTGGTGCGGTTTTTCTTGAGCATCTCGCGCGCGAGCAGCGCGGTGCGGAGGCGGGGGTGGACGAGCCCCATGAGGTGGAACATGGGGGAGTTGGTGCCGTGGAAGTAGAAGGGGACGACGGTGGCGTTGGTGCGGCGGACGAGTCGGCCGACCATGTCGGTCCAGGGCGGATCGGTGATGCCGCGATTGGCGAACTCGAAGTGTGCGACCTCGCCGGCGGGGAACATGCCCAGTGCGCCGCCGGACTTGAGGTGGCGGATGGCCTGTTTGAGGGGGGCGAGGTTGCGGGAGGTGGATTGCTTGGAGTTGAAGGGGTCGACGAGGATGAGGGAGGGGCGGAGTTCTTCGATGCGGCCGAGGATGAAGTTGGCCATGGTCTGGGCGTCGTCGGGGCGGATGCGGTTGAGGATGGACATCAGGGCGATGCCGTCGATGGCGCCGAAGGGGTGGTTGCTGACGATGAGGAGGGGGCCGGTGTCGGGGATGCGTTTGAGCTCTGCGGGGGCGACGCTGACGCGGATGGACATGGCCTCGAGGATTTTTTCGACGAAGGGCTGGTCCGGGTCCATGGCGTTGACGCGGTCGTAGAGCTTGTTGAGGCGGTTGAGGGCGAGGGCGCGTTCGAGTGCGGGATTGACGAAGAAGCTGACGGCCTTGCGGGCGGCGCCGTGTTGAGGCCGATTGAGTCGGAATGGGGTTTGTTTTGTGTGTGAACGGGTCATGGCGTCGCGCTC
>JAKSBB010000797.1 GCA_022361315.1 Desulfobacterales bacterium | reverse complement strand
GGCCGGCGCCGGAACCATCATGGAAACTTCTGCAGTGGCAGGTTCAGGTATTAACGGGCTACTCGATTTCTTAGGGGAAGATGGATAGGCGCTTCTCTATACGGCAAGGTGCCTTGCAGATAATATCAATAAGCTGATTCCGGAAATCACATTCAAGGTTATGACGGCATTGGATATCGGCAGGTTGAACTGATCCGGCCGTTTAAAGAGTATTTTGTGAACGACAAAGGGGATCACCCCGCCTATGCCGAGAATGACACCGAGGATGAATCCGAGCGTGGTACGTTTTTCAATCTCAATCAGTCCATACAACATGAGCAGGATAATTGGGATATGAAGCAGGAGGAATCCTGTAATTTTACCGGGCAGCCTGAGTAGCTCCCATTCCTTTTCGTAAGCAGACTCGATTTCGTGCAGCAACAGCAGGGTGGTATTGATGATGTATACGAATGTGAGAAATTCCATTGTTTCAGTCCTCTGGTTCGCGTCATGTTCAACAGTCAATTCTTGACTCCATCACATATATAGAAAACGGCCTCTTTGTCAATTGCAGGAGAATTGTCGGCAAAATACGCATGGAAAGCTTGCCCTTGCATGGAAAAACCGGTACAAAAACAGACCATGCGAATAGCCGTTATTACCAACCCCTGTTCCGGCGGAAAACGCGCTGTGAAGATGCTGCCGGACGTAAAGGCAAAATTTGAGGGTGCCGGTATCACAGCCGAGATTTTTACATCACGGCACAGTTCTCATATTCAGGAAATTGCGGGCAGCCTCGATATTGACCGGTATGATGCCATTGCCGCCATGGGGGGAGACGGTACCAATTTCCATATGATCAACGGCCTGCTGTCTCACCACAGCTCAGCTGATCTGCCGCCATTGGCCATCCTGCCCGCCGGTTCAGGAAACTCCTTTGCCAGGGACCTCAATATCTTTGACACGGACCAGGCCATTGCCGCCATCAGGCGAAATCGCCCCAGGCCTGTGGATATGATCGCCTATACCGGCGGCTCAGGGACCTTTTACTTTGTTAACCTCATGGGGGCAGGCTTTGTCACGGATGTGGCAGTAACTGCCAGCCGGTTTAAATATCTTCATGACCTGTCCTATCTCATCGGTGTGGTCCGGCAGACGGTTTCTATAGAAGCAACCCGCATGGAAATCGATATAGACGGCAAAGTATGTTCCGGCCGTTTTACTTTTGTTGAATTCTGCAATTCCAGGTTCACCGGCGGCAATATGCTGATGGCACCGGATGCGAAAATCGACGACGGCCTCATGGATATCATCCTGGTTCGTGAATTATCCCGGAGGGAACTGCTGTTATCCCTGCCGAAAATATATAGCGGCACTCACCTGGATATGGATCAGGTGACCTGCATTAAAGGAAAATCCGTAAAGATCATTACACCTGATAAAGAAAAGACTTTCTTGCCGGATGGTGAAATTTTGGGGAAGACACCCGGTACGCTTGAGGTGATCCCCCGCGCATTGAGATACCTTGAATAAGACATTCCTATCTTAAAGAATCCCCCTGCCGTATCACACGCCTGTCCCGCCGAATGCCTTAACAATATGCTGGGAAAGCGAATCCGCAATGGGGTTGACGGACTCCGGGTTCCTGTGAAGGAGACAAGCTGCCTTGGGCAGGGGCGGGAAACCTTCTTCTTCGGTGAGCATACGCATGCCGGCCGGCATAATGCTCCGGCTGATGGCGGTGACGGCAAGGCCGGCGTTGATGGCGGC
>JAKSBB010000242.1 GCA_022361315.1 Desulfobacterales bacterium | reverse complement strand
GATGCCGGCAGCCTGGGGCACCAGGTGTCCCAGGTCGGGTCTCTTATTCAACAACTGGACATATTTCCGGACCGTGCCTTTGCCGTCCGGGTGCGGTGGCAGGCATTTATGGACCGGCCTGAAGCATTTGGTGCAGCAATGATTGCCAAGACCAGGAAGGCAACGGATACCTCCCTGTCCCGCCCCCGCCTCCTGGAAGTGGAGACCTGGTGGCAGGCACCCGCACAGGTGCTGCCGGCACACCGGGAGGCCGCCAGGGCGCTTACCGCCGCGGGCATAGGGGTATACGGGAACCTGCCCCTGATTTTTGGGGTGAACGATGATCCAGCCCTGGTGGCAGGCCTGGCCCATGCCCTCAGGGATGCCGGGATCGAATTCCACCATGTCTATGCCGCCGGGTTGTCCCTACAAAATGAACTGAATTCAGCCCATCCTGTTCCGGCTAACCGGGTACTTGAAATCGCCTCCCATGTGCGGATGGTCTGTTCCGGCCGGGAAATTCCCCTGTATGTGATCTGGACACCGGACGGGGAACAGGATTTCGGCCTCGGAAAATCAGGTCCTGTATCAGGATTATCGAATATCCCGGGGTTTACCTATTAGCCCCATCCACTGAGAAGGTGTTGCGGCCGAAACCCGGCCAAATACGGATGATACCGAAAAAGGATCGCAAACCGATCCAGACGCCCGTGATTATCCAGACCCGGGTCAGGGCATTTCCGGTATCTGGATCCAGCATCCACAGTCCGGTAATACCGGCAAGACTGGCCAGCATCATGGCGTTTCTTAAATACTGAAAATCCCCGGTGCCCCAGTGGATGCCGTCCGTGCCGAATGCCAGGGCATTCAGCGGCTGAAACAGGGCCGTGACTAGCCAGGCCGGACCGAACACTGCCAGGGCGGCCTCCGGTACCAGAAGATATTCGACAAATCCCTGTCCGACGATCATAACAAGCATTAGAACGGTGCCGATAACCACACTCCAGATACAGACGATTTTTGCCGCCCGCCGGATGTGCTGTGTATGCCCCATTCCGGTAAAATAGGCGATGATGCTCTGGCCGGCAACGGCATAGGCGTCCAGAAAAAGCGCGGTGAACAGCCAGAACTGGCGCAGGGCCTGATGGGCGGCGCCGGCATCCGGTCCGATGAGGGTTGCGGTGCGGGTGGTGAGCATCAGGAATGCGGTCAGCATACCGGTCCGGATAAAGAGGTCCCGTCCGATGCGGACCAGACGGAGACCGTCTGAAACCTTTATTTTCCGTGACAACATGATGTCTGATCTGATGGTCAGAACCGACCAGATCGCCCCTGCCCATTGGGCAGCCGCACTGGCCAGGGCGGCACCGGAAACGCCCATGGCGGGGAATGGTCCCGGGCCGAAAATGAGCAGGGGATCCAGAATGATGTTGATCAGGTTGATGCTGACGGCGATTCTGAACTGGGTTTTCATGTCCTGAAGCCCCCTGAAAATCCCGAAGGCGGCAAAGGTAATGAGAATGGCGGGGGCGCCGATGAGCCGGATTCTAAAGTAGGAGACGGCAGCATCGTGAAGGGTCTGGTCCGCCCCCATCAGGGATACGACGGCAGGTGCCAGGGGAAAAGTTATACCGGCAACGACGATCCCTAACCCCAGACTCATCATCAGTGCCATGGAAGCAATCCGGTTCACCTGATGGTTGTCACCGGCCCCGGAGGCTGCCGCGATTTCCGTCTGGGTGCCCACACTCAGGAAGTTGAATATCCAGAACATACTGGTGAGTGCCGTGGTGCCGATACCTACCGCAGCCAGGGGAATTGCTCCGAGTCTTGCGATGAACGCCGTGTCTGCCAAACCGGTAAGGGGTTCTGCAATCAGGGAAAGCAACAGGGGCAGAGACATGGCGAATAAGGTCCGGTGGGGTGCCTCCGTGAACGGGTGGCTGGGCTGCCTGTTTTCTATTTCTTCTTTATTACGCATTCCATGCTTCTTTCAACAGGTGGATGCCCTTTTCCAGGTCCTCGGGGTTTACACCGCTGTACCCCACCAGTACGGCCGGCTGTGTATAAAGGTCCTTCCGGATCCAGTACCGTTCTACCCCACCCAGAATAACCCCTTTCTGTTCCGCCCGGGAGAGGAGTTCCCGTTCCGAAAACCGGGACCGTACCGCCATCAGAACATGCAGGCCCGCATCTCTGCCGATGATGGAGACCGTATCTCCCAGATGGCGGTCTATGGCATCCATCAGGGTGTCATGCCGCCGCTTGTTGGCCAGCCTCAGCCGTCTCAGGTGCCTGTCCCAGTGTCCTTCCCTGATGAAGGTCTCCACAATGGCCTGTTCCGTCCAGGGAACAAAGGTGTGGTATTGCCGGAAAAACATCCGGTAGGTTTCCATCAGGTTCAGCGGGATGACCATATAGCTCATCCGCAGGGCCGGGGACAGGGACCTGGAAAAAGTTCCCGTGTAGATGACATGACCCCGGCTGTCAATCCCCTGAATGGCAGGGATCGGTTTTCCCGTATACCTGAACTCACTGTCGTAGTCGTCTTCAATGATGACGGCATTGTGGTGGGCAGCCCATTCCAAAAGCCGTATTCTGCGGCGAATGGGCATGATTTCTCCGGTGGGAAACTGGCGGGAGGGGGTAACGTACAGCAGGCGTGCAGATATTTTTTCCAATTCATTGATACGGATGCCCCCGGATTCAACGGGGATGGGGACAATCTGAAACCCGTTGTTCCGGAATACCACCCGGGCACCGTCATACCCCGGATCCTCCATGGCCACGGCCGTGTGATCCTTTTTCAGCATACAGCAGACAAGGTCCAGGCACTGCTGTGTACCGGAGCAGATAACGATCTGCTCCGGCAGGCAGGACACCCCCCGTGAATTGGCCAGATACTCCCCTATGGCCTGTTTCAAACCGGGTTCACCCGTTGGCGCGGGGTAGGACACCATTTTCCGGAGGTTTTCCTTAGACATGAGCCTGCCGGAAAGACGGCGCCAGGTATTGATGGGAAAATCGCCGGGGTGAATTCCCCCGTACCTGAAGTCATAGGCGGACTCAGGTGCTGAATCAGCGGATCTGGTGGATTCCGGCCGGAGGTCACGGGTTACCGGTGGCGGATAGGACAATTCTCTGACGTAGAATCCGCTGCGGGACCGGTTGGTCAGGTAGCCTTCGTCACACAATTGCTGATAGGCAGCGGTAACCGTATTCTTACTGACACCAAGTGTGTCTGAAAAGGCACGGATGGAGGGCATTCGTGACTCCGGCCGGATATTTCCGGAGATGACCTTGTCTTTCACCTGCTCGTAGATTTGAAGGTAGAGCGGTGCACCTTTCTCGTTTTTCAGGACGATCAAGGATCTCTCCTTTTATTTTGCTTCCTTGCCCGACATCTGTTCAATTCCGATTCTGAACACCCGGGTTTTGTCTTCGGCATTTTTAATATAGGTTTCTCCGGCCGGGATATGATCCGGGCAGAGGCGGCGGATCAGTATTCTGAGGCCCTCCCGTTTGTCTTCATCCAGGGCTTCCTCTGCCGTTCCGAAAATAACAACGCTTTTGAACCGGGTGCTGAACTCCTCCGGTACAAGTGATGTATCCCCTGTAACACAGAAAGATACTTTGGGATTGAACCGCATATTGTCTATCTTATGACCGTCAAGGGCGCAGTGGAAATAGATGGCATTATCATGGTAGGCATAGTTTAACGGGACGGCATAGGGGAATCCGTCTTCCCCTGCCGTGGCCAGAATACCTGTATCCCCTGATTTCAATATCTCAACAGCTGCTTCGTCGCTCATGGCCTTGTCTTTTCTTCTCATTTTCCGGTGCATGGTCCGGTCTCCTTTTTTTGGGGTGTTAATATTCCCAAGCACCATACACGTAAATTGTACCTGTTTAAAGACCCAGAAATATAAAAATAGATGGGTACAGATTTCAAGATAAACATGAGATGACGAGAGAATGTTTGTTTCAGAGGATAGGGATCAGGCCTGGGACGGGGTAAGGGGATGGTCCGTATAGGTTTCTCTTATTTCAACGATACGGTCCCTGACGTCAAAGGCGGCATCCACCAGGTGGGGGTCAAAGATCCTGCCCTTTTCTTCTTTGATATAGTGAAACACCTTATCTAAAGCCCAGGCTTCCTTGTACACCCGTTCGCTGCTCAGGGCATCAAAGATATCCGCCAGGCAGGTGAGGCGGCCCGCCAGGGGAATTTCCACACCTTTGAGACCCCTGGGATAGCCGGTGCCGTTCCAGCGCTCGTGGTGGGTGTAGGCGATGGTGGCGGCCATCTTCAGCAGCTTACGACGGGAGGTGGACAAAATTTTATGGCCGATTTCCGTATGGGTCTTCATCACGTTGAATTCGTCGGCGGTGAGCTTACCCGGTTTCATCAGAATGGCGTCCGGGATGGCCATTTTACCGATATCGTGCATGGGACAGGCGGCTTTGATCAGGGCGATTTCCCTGGTGGCATACCCGGCGGCCTTTCCCAGCACATCAATGTATTCCCCCACCCGGATAACGTGGTAGGCCGTTTCCTTGGACCGGCTTTCCACCAGTTCCCCCAGAAGATGGATGATTTCCTGCTGGGTTTCCTTTATTTCCTGGTTCAGGTAGCGGTTGTCAAAGGCCACCCCCACATTCCGGGTAAAGATATCCAGAAGATCCTCGTGCTCCGGGTTCATATCTGCGCCGCAGCCTTCCAGGTAAAGGATGTGATGTTTCTTCTTCTGGGTGGGAAAATAGCCCACGAAGTTGTCCCCGAAATACCGGCTTTTCTTATCCCGGATCACCTGGCGGAACTGCTGTTCCAATTCCGTATCCTTGATTTTACATCCGGTTGGGCCGCATCCACCGCCGAATTTCCCGGTGGCGGCGATAAATTCGCAGTCCCCCTCAGGCCCCTGGGTCAGGGTAAAGCCTTCGTTGCGGATATAGATGGAGTCCTGAAGTCTGAACAGGGCGGACATCTGGGTGAGCACCCCCTGGGCCAGCCGTTTAATGGACTGCTGTTTGAACAGGTCCCCAGAGGCTTCGATAATGTACCGAAGGCCGGTTCTGTTCTTTTCAATGGCCTGGATGTCCCGAAAGGAACGGATGGCCGTATATATGGCGGTGAACAGCCGTTGGGCCGTCATATCGGTCTTCTGCTTGTAATCGTTGATATCGTATTCGACAATCACCTTGCGTTCCGGTGCCTGGCCGGGCTGACCGGTTCTGAGGATGATGCGGACAACCTTGTTCTTAAGGTTTTCCCTTACCTTACGAGCCACCTCAAGCCCGGCATGCTGGGTTTCCATAACCACATCCAGAAGAATCACGGCAATATCCTCGTGGATTTCCATGATTTTTACGGCCTCTTTGCCTGAATAGGCGGAGAGAAATTCCAGGCCGGCACCCTCAAAATCAAAATCATCCAGAACCAGTTTGGTAGCGGTATGAACTTCCGGCTCATCGTCAACAATGAGGATTTTCCACGGCTTTTTCTCCGGCCCTTCCATGGAAGGGTCAGCCTCTTCCGGCTTAAAAACCAATGAGGAATCTTTCATATTCGCTCCAGTTTAGATGCTGATTGTAAATCCGTAATACGTTTATCGCAGGTGGATTCCTCAAGTGTAAGGTAGAGCGGCTGGCATGTCAAGCATGTGATTGGTATGTCAATCCCATGCTTTTTCCCATCTTATTCCCTGGGAATGTTGAACACCTTATCCAGTATATTTTCCATGGGGCAGAATCCGGTAAAAGCGGATTGGAGAAGATTCAGTCCCACAAAGGCGGTAAATAAATAAAAATACGGAGAGACCAGGTGGCCCAGGGCCACAGATGCCAGGATAAAGGTGCCGGCAATGGCACGAATATAGTTTTCCATTGTCATCAGGTTATTCCTCATTTGTGCGGCGGTAAACCGCGTAATAGGTGACCGGAATGACCACCAGGGTAAACAGGGTGGAGGCAAAAAGACCGAAAATCAAGGCCCAGGCCAGGCCGGAGAATACCGGATCCAGGGTGATGGGGGCGGCGCCGATGGCGGTGGTGGCAGCGGTAAGCAGGATGGGTCGCATCCGGACCACACCGGAATCCAGTATGGCCTCCCTGAACGGAGTGCCCCGCCGGACAGCTTCCTGAATGAACTCGATAAGCACCAGGGAATTTCTGATCACGATACCGCCCAGGGCAATCATCCCGATCATGCTGGTGGCTGTGAAAAACACCGGATTTGAATACCCCCCCACCTCTGCCGGAAAGAGGTTGAGTATGAAAAAGCCCGGCATGATGCCCAGCACTGTCAGGGGGATGGCCATCATGATCAGAACCGGCATGAAATAGGAACCGGTATTTACCACCAGGATAATATAGATGCCCATGAGGGCGGCGGCAAAGGCCAGGCCCATATCCCTGAAGACCCGGAGGGTAATCTTCCACTCCCCCTCCCCGGACCATTTCACCCGGATGCCTGAATCTGAAACAGGACCCGAGTTGCCGGGATTTAAATTATCAGGATCAAACCGGATGGATTCCAGCCGGCCCATCATATCAAGAACCGCTTCACCAGGAGCTCTTCCTGCCATTTCACCCGTCACATAGACCACGGGCCGCATATTTTTATGGTAGATGGGCGGCTGGTTTTCGGTGTGGTGGACACGGGCCAGTTCAGCCAGGGGGATGAGTTGGCCTTTATCCGAACGGATGGAAAGATTGGACAGGGCGATGAGGTCCGACCGCTGTGCCCTGGGCAGAATAACTTTGATCCACAGGGGCTGGCGCTCCCGTTCCAGATGGAGGCTTGCAGGCGTGGCGCCCCCCACTGCCGCATCCAGCGTATCCAGAATATCCCGGGTATCGATACCGTGGAGGGCTGCCTTTTCCCGGTCCACAAGGATATCCACCCTGGGACTGGGATCTTCGGTCATGATCTGGACATCGGTGACAAAGGGCTCGGTTTCCATGATTCTTTTCACGGCGCCGGCGTGTTTCAGCAGATCTTCGTATGGCGTATCGTAGGTGCCGTAGATTTCAGCCACCAGGGTGGCCAGCACCGGCGGTCCGGGGGGGACTTCCACCAGCTGGATATCGGCGTTGTGCTGACGGGCGATATCTTCCAGGTCTTTTCGCAACCGAAGGAGAATGGTGTGGCTTTGCTGCTCCCGTACCTCCTTGGGGGCCAGATTGACCCGGATATCCGCCAGGTGGCTGCCCTTGCGGATAAAGTAGTGGCGGACCATGCCGTTGAAGTCCATGGGGGAGGCGATACCGGTGTAGGAGACGGTGTTGGTGACTTCGTTGACCCGGGCAAGATAGGTTTCAAATTCCCGAACCACCCGGTCGGTATGTTCCAGGGAGGTCCCTTCGGGCAGATCGATGACGATCTGGAATTCATTTTTGTTGTCAAAGGGCAAAAGTTTCAGGGGCACCAGGCGAAATACGGCCAGGGCACCGGCGCCGGCAAGCATCAGGATAATCATGGCAGCCAGGGCCATGCGAAGGTAACGTTTTTCCAGAAACGGGGTGAGCAGGGCGCGGTAGATTTTCGCGGCTCTGCCCGGGGGCTGTGAGCCGTCTGGCGATTCAGTTACGGCCGGTTTACGCTGTTTCAGCAAATGGTAAGAGACCCAGGGAACGATGGTCAGGGCGGCCAGGGTGGAGAAGGTCACGGTGAGGGGAACGTTCACCGCCATGGGTGCCATATAGGGTCCCATCATTCCGGTGATGAAGAACAGCGGGGTAAAACAGACGATGATGGCCACCGTGGACATGATCACGGGGGGCAACACTTCCTGCACCGCTGCAACAGTGGCCTGAAACGGGGTAAGGACGGCCATCCGGATATGTCGCTGGATGTTATCCACGTTGGTTATGGGATCGTCAACCACCAGCCCCAGTGAAAGGATGAGGGCAAAGAGGGTCACCCGGTTGATGGTGTAGCCGAAGATGTAGTTCACGAACAGGGCCAGGGAAAAAGAGATGGGTACGGCCAGCGCCACCACCGCAGCCTCACGCCATCCCAGGGTAAGTGCCAGCAGCACCACCACCGAAATCACGGCAAATCCCAGGGATGACAGGAGTTCGTTTACCTTTGCATTGGCTGTTTCCCCGGTGTTCCGGGTCACCTGGATTCGAATATCATCCGGAATAATTTTCTCCTGCATCACGGCCACTTCATCCAGAATACGCCGGGCAACGGTAACAGCGTTGGTCCCTTTCTTTTTGGAAAAGGCCAGGGTGACGGCAGGGTACGGTCCTGTCAT
>JAKSBB010000934.1 GCA_022361315.1 Desulfobacterales bacterium | reverse complement strand
GTTTAAATAAACAGATCTTCGGGATACACGGCAGAATCGCCCAGCCGTTCTTCGATCCGGATCAGTTGGTTGTATTTGGCCACCCGGTCGCTTCTGGACATGGAGCCGGTTTTAATCTGCCCGGCATTTACACCCACAGCCAGGTCAGCAATAAAGGTATCTTCGGTCTCGCCGGATCTGTGGGAAACCACCGTCGTATATCCGGACTCCTTGGCCATCTGGATGGTATCCAGCGTTTCGGTGACCGTACCGATCTGATTCAGTTTGATCAGGATGGAGTTCCCCACCCCCCGGGCAATGCCCTGCTTAAAAATATCCGGGTTGGTGACAAAGATATCATCTCCCACAATCTGGATACGGTTGCCCAGGCGCTGGGTCATGAGTTCCCAGTTGTCCCAGTCCCCTTCTGCCAGACCATCTTCAATGGAAACCAGAGGATACTTATCGATGAGTCCCTCGTAGTAATCAATCATGGCTTCGGCAGACAACTCCCGGCCCTCTGACTGAAAGATATACTTGCCATCTTTGTAGAACTCTGAAGCGGCAGCATCCAGACCGATGCCGATGTCTTTGCCCGGCCGGTATCCGGCAGCTTCAATGGCACGGATGATATACTCGATGGCCTCTTCGTTGGACTGGAGATCCGGGGCAAATCCCCCCTCATCCCCCACAGCAGTGCTTAACCCTTTTTCCTTGAGCAGTTTTTTCAGGTTATGAAAGGTTTCCGCACCCATGCGGATGGCTTCAAGCACACCCACCGCACCATAGGGAAGAATCATGAATTCCTGGATATCCAGGTTGTTGGCCGCATGGGCACCGCCGTTGATGATGTTCATCATGGGCACCGGCATCACACGGGCGTTAATCCCACCGAGATGCTGGTAAAGGGGAATATCGCAGGCATCGGCCGCAGCACGGGCCGCCGCCATGGAAACCCCCAGGATAGCATTGGCACCCAGGCGGGACTTGTTATCGGTACCGTCAATATCCAGCATGGTCCGGTCCAGTCCGGCCTGATCCATGGCATCGTAACCGATGATTTCAGGGGCGATGACCTCATTGACATTGGCAACGGCATTGAGGACGCCCTTGCCCATATACCGGTTTTCAGCCTTATCCCGAAGCTCCAGCGCTTCACGGGTACCTGTGGAAGCACCGGAGGGAACAGCCGCCCTGCCCTGGGCTCCGCAGGCCAGGGTCACATCCACTTCAACCGTGGGATTCCCCCTGGAATCAATGATCTCCCTTGCCATGACGTCAATCAGTTCTGTCATGCTCCACCCTACCTTTCTTATATAGTGATTTTTAAGTTCCCTATGATTCAAAATAACGTCTTTTAATATCAATTTGCGTTCCCACATTCAAGGTTTTATTTCCCTCGTGCCATGCCCGCCCCCCGCCCTTTTTTTATTTGAGGAGCTTTAGTCTTGACAAAAAAAAACGACTCTTATAAGTAGAGGGGACGCTCATAAGTATTAGTGATATTTTACTTAAATAGATAATGATGTTCCGTACCAGAACAATTATATAAAGACACCAAACCCAAATAAGGAGTAAAGATGAACATTCTGTTTTTCGGCCCCAACG
>JAKSBB010000732.1 GCA_022361315.1 Desulfobacterales bacterium | reverse complement strand
TTGAAAGCGGCGCTCGCTGTGCAGGAGGTTATCTTCCGCCTTTTTTCTGTCCGTCACATCAGAGATCAGACTGGCAATACCGATGACCTCCCCATTCCGGTCCATCAGGGGCGAATTGAACCAATCGCAAAGAATGTGGTTCCCTGATTTCGTCATATTTTCGTTAACGGATCTTACGCTGGATTTCCCGGTGACTATTTCCTCCTGAACTTTCCTGACATGGGGAAGTACGGACTCCGGAATAATGAAATCACCCTGGCGTCCCAAAGCCTCATCCCGTGTATATCCGAATATCGCCTCTGCAGCCGGATTCCACTCCAAAGCCCGGAAGTCCAGATCCCATTCAATAACGGCCATGAGATTCTGATCCGTCAGAACCTTAATTTTCTGTGTGGTCGCGTCAAGTTTTTCGCTTAGATCCGCCGCCAGGGCGTGGGAGTCTTCCAATGCCTCCACCCGTTTCAGCAGTGCTTCATAACTCGGTTTCTCAGCCATATTTGATGATCTTGTCCCCTGCGGTGTTAAAAAACAAAATGATATTTCGTCCGAAGGGCGTCGCCTGCACGCGTTGGCCCGGGCGTTTAAACCCGGGAACTTAAACCCGGATGCTATGACAGGTTCGGCAGTCACTTTTACGGGAATACCAAGATAGTTTACTATGGCAAAAAATTATGGGTATTTCAATTCAATATTACAGGTGGCCAGGGTTGCCCCATGAACCAGTACATTAAAGTACGATCTAAAACGGGGATGGCGACCGGGTTCGCCTTCTTCAGCAAGCAGCGAACGAACCCGGCCGTTTTTTGTAAGAGAAACTTATGCCGTTCTGAACCGGCCGATTTTCTCCGTCAACCGCCCCGCCAGATCCGAGAGCGTGCCGGCCTTGGATTTCACCTGGCCGCTGGCCTCTGCCACCTGGGTTGAAGCGGCATTGATCTCCGCCATATCCCGGGCAACCGCTTCGGATTCCTGAGAGGCCTCGGAGACATTTTCACTTCCCACTGCGATCCGCTGGGATACGGTGGAAATATTTTCCGCGATATCTTTTGTGGTTGAGGATTGTTCTTCCACGGCGGAAGCGATGCCGGTAACAATATCGTTGATCTGCGTCACCACTTCGGAAATGGCATCAATATCCGCCACCGTGCCCGAGGTGGAGGACTGGATGCCGTCCACCCGGTTTCTGATGGCACCGGAGGCTTCTGCCGTCTGGGTGGCCAGTTCCTTAATTTCATGGGCCACAACGGCGAATCCTTTGCCGGCTTCCCCGGCCCGGGCGGCTTCAATGGTGGCGTTGAGGGCCAGCAGGTTGACCTGCTCTGAAATGTCGGTGATGGCATCAATGACATTTCCGATGTCACTGGCCGCATCTCCCAACTGATGAATTCTGGAAGTTGCCGACCGGGTCTGGGACACGGCACCGGCGGTGATCTGTCTGGCGTTCTCAGCATTTACGGCGATTTCATCAATTACCGAAGACATTTCATCTGTGGCCGTATATATGATGTTTACATTGTCCGATGCGTCCTGGATGGCTGTGGCTACGGTACCCATGTTCCGGTTCATCCGGTCGGTGGCTTGGGTGACCGTACCGGATTTACCGGAAAGCACCCGGATGTCTTCGGTCATCTTTGCGGAAATGCTAAGAAAGTCGTTGGATGCCTCATCCACCCGGCCGGCATTGTCTGAAATATCTGAAATCAGGGTTTTCAGATTGTCTATGAATGCGTTGAACCACCGGGACAATGCCCCCACTTCATCCGTTCGGGTCTCGGCAAGCCTTCGGGTCAGATCCCCCTCCCCCTGGGCAATATCCCGGATCATATCCACGGTGGTATTGATGGGGCGGGCCACCAGCGCCCGGCTGAAAAAGAGTATGGTGACGATCAGCACCAGGATGGCACAGACCGTTGCAATGACCTGTGCCCAGACCGCATCTGAAATATTTTTCCGGGTGATGTCGTTGAAATTCTCTATTTTCTGTTGGGTGTAGATCTGCTGTTGACCCACCGCCGCATCCACCAGGGCATGGGTATAAAACAGCTTCACACTGCCGACCTTTTCACCGTTGTGAACCGCCTCGGCTGTCAGGGAGAGTTCCGGGTTCAGGGCAACCGTGTCGGGAAAGGTATCCCCCACCACGGCCTCAGGGTCCCGCCAGCCACCGATTAAAAATTCGTCATCCGCATCCAAAATCTGTATGGCGGCAATATCCTTCAGATTCATATACCCCTTCAGGGTTTCCTCAAGACGGGTCAGGTCAAAACTGAACAGCAGCCCCTGGGCCACACCAGTGAGCACCTGAAGGTTGGTCTGCATCCGCGCCTCCAGGGAGTCCTTAAGCGACCGGCTTTCAGCCTCAAGCTCCACCTGCTGGGACTGCCTGAAGGCATCGATCATCCGCGAAGACAGATTTGAATGTTGGGAAATGGAAATGGTGGAAATAATCACCAGAAGTACTAGCATCATTGAACCGCAGGCCAGTGCGATCTTCATTGATATGCCGAACCGAGACCTTTCGTGGGTTAACCCTTTGTTTTCACCTGACATAAACACGCCCCCCTATTATGGTTATGACCAATTTCGGGAGGTAGGTCTAGCAAAATCCCTGCCAGGCCAGGCCAAGCACAGGTTTCAATACAGTTTCACTGAAAATTATGAAAAAAAGTGGTGCATTTGGTCAAAGATATGGAACATTTCAGACAGTTCTCGACGCGGAGCTGCGCCAGAGGGGCAGG
>JAKSBB010000025.1 GCA_022361315.1 Desulfobacterales bacterium | reverse complement strand
GCGGTATTACCCGGATGCCATGTTTGCAGGTCAGGGATCTGCCTTCTGGCCGGTTGTGGGTGAACCCTTAGGCTTTTACTTTTCATTTATGAAAGATTATATGGCCTTATCCGGCAGTCTCACCGATGTGGTGTCCTGGCATTATTATCCCCAGCAGTCCCGGCGGGGGCTGATCGCCTCCCGTCGTGCCGCACCTTCTCGGTTGTTGAATCCTGATAATCTGAATGAAGCCGCCCACTGGGGTGGGCAGATCCGGGCGTTGCGGGATCGGCACGCCGAAGGGAAACCGGTGTGGCTCGGTGAGACCGGCAACGCCCAGTTCGGCGGGGAACCCGGGTTATCGGACCGCTACCTGGCCGGGCTCTGGTGGCTGGATCAATTGGGACTGCTGGCCCGCACCGGCCATGATGTCATCGTCCGGCAGACCCTTTCCGGTATGGATTACGGGATGATTGATCCGGATACCCTGACACCGGCCCCGGATTATTGGAACTCACTGCTCTGGAAACGGTTTATGGGGCGGGATGTTTATGGGGTCAGGGTGGAAGGGGCGGAAAAATTACGGGCTTATGCCCACAGTCATCCTGAAAGAAAGGGCGTTTTGTCCCTGCTCCTCATCAACCTGGATCACGAGTCCTCTGTACTGGCCCATTTGCCGAAAGTATTCAAAGGCCCGGTTGAGGTCATGCAGTTGGGAACAGAGGATCTTTTTTCAAAAGACCTGTATCTCAACGGGAAAAAACTTGAACTGGTGGATGATGCGCTGCCTGAGATAAAGGGGCGGATATGGAAAAACGAATCCGGGGCATTTTCGGTGAAACCCCTGACCGGCGTATTTTTGACAGGCCGCATTTGACAGAGGTCTGAATACAAACCCCGGTGCCGCCCGGTGAATGGGCACGGCAGCACCGGGGCTGAGTCCAAAAGAAAAGTCCGAAACCTGCCGGACCGACGGCTATTCTGACCGGCAGATCAGCGCACAGACCTCACTTTCGAGATTGGGTCCAGCGGTTTCGAGGATGGCTGGTTCCGGGTTATCCAGGTCTATCGAAAAGGCTATTGGGATCGCATAAACGGGTTGGATAGATCCCAGACGCCAGCACTTATCCTCTACTCGCTTTAACTTCATGCAGCCGGTGCCTTAGGGCACCGGCATTTGGGGAAGTATTCCTACGTTCGCCTGATAGGTCGAACCTTGTGTGTGTGCATCAGGCGTTTTTACGTTTTTCAACGTAATCTGTAAGTTCTTTTTCAATGGCCGGATCAATTTCCGGTTTTTCATAGGTGGCCAGACGCTGGGCAACCTTATCCTCGGCAATCTCATCGATGGACTTCTTACCGGCCTTGGTCCAGGAGTCCGGATTCTGACGGCTGTAGAGTGTCGGCATGTGGAACTCGGTGCGGCAGAGCTGGAAGGTCTTGGGATGGGTCAGGTACTGGCCGCCGATACCCACTTCTTTGATGCAGTCCAGGTCGATGCTCTCGTCGGTGATATCCAGAGGCTTGAGCATGGCCCGGACAAAACCGCAGGCCTCCTCATCCACCAGGAATTTTTCAAAGCTCATGGCGATGTAGGAACCCAGGATACCACAGGAGTGGAGGACGAAG
>JAKSBB010001205.1 GCA_022361315.1 Desulfobacterales bacterium | reverse complement strand
GGGGGCGCCGGTCTGGATGTCACCGATCCCGAACCCATGGACAAGGCCCATCCCCTGCTGAACATGGAAAATGTCTGCATCCTCCCCCACATCGGCTCCGGCACCCGGGAGGCCAGGGACGACATGGCCCGCCTGGCCGCAGAAAACATCGTGGCCTTTTACACCACAGGCAGCCTGGTCCACACGGTAAATCCCGAAGTCTCCGGCAGCAGCTAAATCCGGGTCAGGCCAAAGATGTTCAAAACCTGCACAAAATGCAACACCGTCTGGAAGACCCGGCAGGACTTTCTGACGGACCCGGGTATCACCGTCTCCGGCTATCAGGTTTTTTTCCAGAACCTGAGAGACGGGCTGTTCCTCTTCAATCACCATTGCGGTACCACCATCGCCATAGAGGCATCGAAACTTCTGGACCTTTACAAAGGCCCGGTGTACACCCGGCGCATCAGCGACGGCCGGAACTGCCCGGGCAAATGCACCATGAACAACATTATGGATCCCTGCTCGAAACGGTGCAGGTGCGCCTTTATCACAGAGATCATTAAAGAAATAAAACGCATAAAGAAAAAGAGATGAGCCCCCCCGCCAGGCCGGAACGCTAATGGTTATAGACCGGCCACAGAAGCATCGTGTTGACATTGTGCGCACAAATTATTATATTGTTCTAAACAGACCTGAGAATGCTATCACCGGAGCTGGGATCGTGGGAAAATCTAAAAAAAAAGAAACGAAAATGAATATCCGGATTGATGCGGATGAACTTGAAGCAATCAAAAAGAGGGCCGCAGAAGAAGGATTAAAATATCAGCCTTTTGTAAGAAGCGTTCTGCATAAGTACATCACCGGACGACTTGTTGAGAAAGGCGCTTAAATAAAACAGGCCGATAATGAAAAACACAGACACAAAAATCATTGCATTTGACACATTGGAAAAATACAGGGCGCTGGCCTCATTCCGGAGGCTCTCCCCGGAAATGAAAAGATACGTCAAACTCATCAAAACCGACTTCAAAGAACCGGATAAAACCCCCTGGAAAGATATCCCCGAAGATCTGCATGGCATCATCAAACGTTTAGATGAAAAAGATCTGTCTTTAGACTGATAAGGCCTCTAACCGGCAGTGCCGGCGCAAGGCCTGCCCCTGAACGAATTCACCTGAACACTGACGGCGCATATCCGACTCAACCGTCAGCATGTTTTGCTTAGACTATATTCCCCCAATCAACACGCGTGTGTCCCCCAAAAGCTCATCCATGGATATAAAAAATCCGTGGGGGAAATCTACCGTTTGGGAACCACCCATATCCCATCTGAATTTCTGAAAGCTATGCCCTGATACCTGCGTAGGCCGGAAGCAGACGCAAATTCCTGAACAAAGCGGCACCCGTATATCCCATTGGACAGGGTAAATGATTTGCCCGGGATCATAAACATGTTCACAGCAGAATCATCGGACTGGTATCGTACCGGCTGATCACGTTGGCCACCCTCAAGTGTTGATTGAAAAACCTTTCTGAGCGTTGCCCGGATCGATTTGTTGTATTGTTTTATGGGCGGCAGAATCGCCATTAACTCCATTTCGGAATTCTTTTTTCTATGCCGTTTCCGCACGACCTTGACATAATGGGCTACGCTTGGGGCATAGTACCAGGTAACCGTCTCCAGCAACCGGTATCCTCTGCGCCCTTTTGGTGGATAATACTTTCTGGCGATAATCCGATATGTATCAAATTCACCGGCAAGAACGGATACGTTTTCAGTCCCGTCCACTTTGCAGTTCCAAAGATATCGATAGCGTTTGGTCTGGCCATCGGGTTGAGAAAGCCGGTTTCTCTCCCAGTATTCCATCTGGTTCCCCTCTTTCAAAGGCCATAGGGAGGTTCGCTTTTTAAAAATAATACCACTCTGAATATGATAACTTCGTGTCCCATGCGCTTTTTTATTTTCCCAGGCACTGGGGCGGTACACGAAATCCATGGGCCGGGTTGTCCTGTATCCCCGGTAGTCCACCCACTCCATCTGATCATCTTTTTTCCCCACAACCTTTTCCCAGGCCTGGTTGCTGTAAACAAAAACGGTGCCGGCTGTATGGTCCGGCAATCCCACGCTCTGTTGAGAAATTTTTGCTTCCGTATCAACGGCATAAAGTGAAATGGGTAAGGTGACGCAGACGCCCCCTAAGACCATCCCCCAGAACAGAACCTTGGTAAGAAGATTCCGGTATGTTATCCCAAACATATTTCCCCTCCCATTATATGGTCTCTGCATTGCCCGGATTGGAAAAAAACAGGGCTGTGGTTGACCATTCACCAGGCCCGGAACGGTAGGCAAGGCCCTTGATCTGATGGCGATTTTCATAGGCCATCACTTCCAGCCGGTATTCCCTGAAATACTTGCCATTTTTATGTTTATAGGTTCGAATCGGTGTCACCGTGAGTTGAAGATCTTCCAATTGACTATTATAAACCTTGCCGCTTTTTTCATACTCCAGGGCATGGTTGATGCTTTGCTGATATTCCGCAGGAATGGCAGAGACCGGCATCTGAAATCCTGGTTTTGCCGGTTTCCCTTCATAAAAAAGACCGGCGCCCGTGCCAATAAAAAAGATAAGTACGGCCGCCGCCAATTGGAACCAGGATTGTCCGAACCATTTCCTTGTCACAACATTTTCCGGCAATGGATTTTGTTCGGATTCAACCTCATCCGTTCCGGCTTCGGATAATACAGACCCCATAGCCTGTTTTAACCGGGCTGTGGTCATGGCATTTTGCAGAATATATTGCTGTGCATCCCGATTTTGCCGGATGATTTCCTCCACCCTATCCATTCGCTCCTGTGTCATCTCACCATCAAGATAGGCAGATAGCTGTTTTTCATCAAACTGCCGTTTCATTGTTTTCTCCTTCGTCGGTCTGCCCTGTGAGGGGGGTTATCGGCTTTGTTCCTGACAATGCATCATTGAGAATTGACCTGGCTCTGGCAACCCGGCTTGCCACGGTTCCGGGCGGTACTTTCAGGATCTCACTGACTTGGATATAGGAATACCCTTCCACCATCACAAGGAGGACAGCAGTCCTCTGATCAGGTTTCAGACAGGCAAGGGCTTTCTGAATATCCATTTTCGCATCAATTCGAAGGGTTTCAGTCTCAGCCTGTCCCTGGGATGTATCGGACCCTTTTAAAATTTTTAACTTTGAATACCGGGTTTTCCTCCGCCGGATGCGATCGATCCAGAGGGTATACATGATTCTGTACAACCAGCTGTCCAACCGGGAAGAGGTACGGTATTGCTCCTTCTTAACCAATGCCTTTTCGCAAGCAGACTGGACCAGATCATCGGCAGATTCACCATCACGGGTCAGGTTCAGGGCAAATCTTTTCAACCGGGGTAGATACTGGGCCAGCTGCTCACGAAATAATACCGGCGTATTTGATGAGTGGTGGGTCATCTTTTATTCATCATCCTCACTGTTCTCATTGTCCCCATCACCTTCGTTTTCGTCGCCATCCCAGCTTCCCAGCAGTCCGGCTTCGTCCCCCTCCGAAACCTCGGATAAGTCTCCGAGATCATCCACATCCGACATGTCAATGGCCATGTCAGAATCACTATCATAATTATCATAGCTTGTGTTCGAACCATAATCGCCCATGTCGTCATCGTCCATGTCTCCCATGGAATCGTCGCCCATGTCACCCATAGAGTCATCTCCCATGTCACCCATGGCGTCATCGTTCATGTCACCCATGTCGTCATCGCCCATGTCTCCCATAGAATCATCACCCATATCCCCCATGGAGTCGTCACCCATATCTCCCATGGAATCATCTCCCATATCGCCCATGGTATCATCTCCCATATCGCCCATGGAGTCGTCTCCCATGCCGCCCATGTCTCCCATGGAGTCACCGTCATCACCACCGTAACCGCCACTATCACCGCCATCGCCGTCGCTATCCCCATAAGCCAGGGCAGCCTGCTCTTTAAAAATGCTTTTCTGAGAATCAACCCCATAGGGCAGCAAGGTTAAAGCCAGCACCATAAAACCGGCAATGCCACAACGGGTCAGAATTGACTTAAATGAATTCCAAGCTGTTTTTTCAATTTTAATCCCGGTCATTTACATTCTCCTTTAGGTTAAATTATTGCCCTTTAACTGGAAAACGTCTTAACAGGTTGTTTTTATCCCTTTTTTTTTATAATTGTAATTTCTAATACAAACGGGGTATCCAGAAGTTTGGGAAATCATCCTCTCGCAATTGCCCAGTCTCCCTATTGACAGCGGTTTATACATTTGGGTTGCAATTTGTACAGGGTGTAAATAAACTGGGCGTATAAAGACTTATTCTGAAAATAATCGATAGTCGTTCTGATTTTCCCATCCTGATCAGGTGTATTTCTCGTCCACAAAATTCTCAGCTTCCGGGGATAAGGGTATTACAATTGGCAATATAACCGAAAGAGACGTAACCGAGGTAAACAATGGCCTTGTATTCGGAAAAACTAAAGCATCCCAAATGGCAGAAGAAACGGCTGGAGATTTTCCAGCGGGACAATTGGCAATGTGTGCAATGCGGGGACTCGGACACTGAGCTTTCGGTGCATCACACGGTATATCGGAGAGGGGTCAACCCCTGGGAATATGACGGGAATGAACTGATCACCCTCTGTGTAAACTGTCATGAAAATGCCCATGGGGTTATTGACTCGTTTCATGTGGGCAATCTGCTGCATGCGGCATTCAAACGGGTGGAGGAGCCGTTTTTCGGAAACCTGACCGGGGTTCCGTCCGGTTTCAGGTTCATCGACCGGAAGCTGGGGGGATTTCAAAATTCGGAACTGATTGTCATTGCCGGACGACCGGGCATGGGGAAGACGGCACTTGCACTCACTATTGCATGGCATATCACTGTGGAGGCAGGGATTCCCGCCGCCTTGTTTTCTCTGGAGTCTGATGATTTCCAGATCTCCACACGCATACTCTGCGCACAGGCCGGTTTGGATCCGGTACGGCTGAAGAGAGGGCATATCAACCGGGAGGACTGGCGGCGCATGACGAATGTCTTGGGGATATTGCAGGACGCCCCCCTGTTCATCGATACGTCTAATGGGCTTTCCCTGGGTACGATTGAGCGCCGGATACGAAAAATCCGGTCAGAGAAAAACCTGGGCATCGCGATCATCGACAATCTCAAAATGATGGGTAATACCAGGTCAGATGACAGGGAAATCCTGAGGCGAATGAAGGAGACCGCAAAAGAGACAGGTATTCCGATTATATTATTGTCACAGTTGGACGGGCAGATGGAGGAACGGACCGATAAGCGTCCCCGGCTTTACGACCTCCGGGGCACCGATATCTTAAGTATCGCCGATGTGGTTCTTTTCCTGTACCGGGATGAGGTATACAACCGGGCACCGGAGAACCCTTTACTGGGCAAGGCTGAAATCGAGATTGCCAAAAACCGGCACGGCCCTGTGGGCAGGTCCGTTTTGGGCTTTACCGAGCAATACGGCCTGTTTAACGAGTTAAAAAGATTTCCCAGGGAGGAGACCTGATTTCGTCTAAACTAATTCACTTAATAAATGACCGAGTTGAGGCCGAAACCAAAAATGCGAAAGATTCTTGACACAGCCTAAATTACAGCCTTTCATAAGGTGCAAATATGGTAACACTAAGGCGATTTTAATCAATTAAAGGTTAAAATTATGCACTTTGAAAGGCGTACTATTCGATGTGATGAACGATATTGTAAGGTTATCAAACAGCTGGTGACATAGTAGCCCAGAGCAGCCTTGCCTCATCGGCTCGTTAGACTCAGCCTCCCGGTGCTTGACATGTATCATCCTGCCTGCTATGCCATTCGCATCGGTATCTGACGTGATCTTGTTCATGAGGTTCGCAATCATTTTTCTTGGAGGAGCCCCCAATGACCAGTCTGGAAAGCACCCGTAACATCCCGGCCACAGAGGAAGCGGCGGCCGGGGCAGCGGCGTATTCAAAGCTGCTGCTGGCCTTTTACGATATTCAGGTGATGCGGTTTGAGATCCCCTTTGTGTTTAAATGTCCGTTGAAGAAGCTGACGGATCTCTTTGATGAGAATCTCACGGACAGGCATCTGGATGTAGGGGTGGGCACCGGCTTTTTCCTGGATAAGTGCCGGTTCCCCGTAAATAACCCGACGGTGCATCTCATGGATCTGAACCGAAACTCTCTGGAAAAGACCGCGGCGCGGATCCGGCGGTATTCGCCGGTGGCACATCAGTGGAATGTGCTGGAGCCGGTGCAGGAAGCGCTGCCGGTATTCAAGTCCATCAGTGCGTGCAACTTCCTGCATTGTCTGCCCGGGACCATGGCGGACAAAGGGGTGTTCTTTGAGAATATGCTCCCCTACCTTGAGGACGGCGGGGTATTTTTCGGGGCGTCAGGTCCGAAAATCCCGGAAATCGCCGTTATTATGACGCGCAGGACGCGCTGCAAATTTTAGCGGCGGTTCACTGTGATGCTGAATGCTGGGTATTCTCCACCCCCGACTGCTTACCGGTTTTGTCTCATC
>JAKSBB010000584.1 GCA_022361315.1 Desulfobacterales bacterium | reverse complement strand
TCAGGGATGCAAATTGTTCGTCAAAGACATTATCAATCTCTTTGATGGCCGCTTCCGCCGCCGAGGTGATGCACTCGCCGTCCACCACCATGCCGTTGCGGATGGTTCCGGATTTGATCATGGCATCCAGAATATAGACCCCGTTGAGCATGCCGGCACATCCGTTGGATATATCGATATTCTGGGCGGATTGGGCCCCGAGCTTGTTTTTGATGAACAGACTCATTGCCGGTTCGTAGAGGAATTTTTTTGCACTGCCCTTCATCTGGGTGATACCGGTGTAGATAATCATATCCAGATCCTTGGCCTCATACCTGGAGTTCTTGAGACACTCCGTTGCCGCATCCAGGGCCAGGGTGTAGGAATCTTCGCAGTCCGAACGGACGTGGCGGTTCTCAATCCCGGTGATCTCCTGAAGATCAACCAGTTTGAAAAAATCTGCTTCCCCTTTGGCCATCAGTTCCTTTGTGGAAACCACCTTTTCGGGCAGGTAGGTTCCAATGCTTTCGAATCTGGTTTTACGTAATGGGCTGGCATTCATTTTCATATTCTCATCCTCCAGACTTCCTTTGTCTTTTTGTTACGTTTTGGTACGGTTGTAGACAACGCAAAATCTTCCGCTTGTGCCAGAGTTGGCAGAGGGGCGAAATAGAACCAAAAGACGAACCGGTTTATATACTTTTTTATTTTAGAATAGTTTCTGTATAAGGGGTTCTCACAGTGAATGTCAAGCGGGGGGATAGGAGCTTTTACGATTCTTTAACAAAAATCCGTTTCCGGAGGGGAGCCCGGAAACGGATTTTCAGCAGAGATGAGAATGTAAGTTACGCGCGGGAAATTCTCCGCTGTCCCATGTTAAGGTCTAAAGTGGGTCATCAACATTTTATTTTTTCGTTTTTCGGATCGTACATGGGGGCGATGGAAACTTCCGCCGGGTAAACTTTGCCGGCGATATTGATTTCCCACGTACCGGATTCCACATATGCCTTGTCCACGATTTCTCCGTCCCCGGTTTCAATCATGAACAGCCCCACGGCACCGCCCAGTGTCCAGCAGTAGGAACCGGATCTGACGTAACCCGCGTTTTCGCCGTTGCGGGTAATGGGTTCTGCGTGGAAGAGCAGGGGATCGGGATCTTTGACCAGCACCTGGGCAAGCCGGCGTTTCAGCGGGCCTTCGGTCAGTTTCTTCTCGCAGGCTTCTTTGCCGATGAAGCCACCCGCCTTGTCCATTTTGACAGTGAAGCCCAGGCCCACTTCAAAGGGATCGTCGGTGTTGTCCATGTCATGGCCGTAGTCCCGGTAGCCTTTTTCCATGCGCAGGGACCCCAGGGATTTGAGGCCGGCATGGGCCATGCCGAAGGCTTTCCCTGCTTCCACAAGCCTGTCATAAATGTGGAGGGCATGTTCGCAGGGGATGTACAATTCGTACCCCAGTTCGCCCAGGTAGGTGAGGCGGACACAGGTGGCCCGGCCGTAGCCGATGGCAATCTCCTCCACGTGGCGGTAGGGGAAGGCGTTGTTGGACATGTCTGCATCGGTCACGGCCTGCATCAGCTCCCGGGATTTGGGGCCCTGGATGTTGATCTGGGCGTAGGCGCCGGTCATATCAGTGACAAAGGCGTGGGCGTCTGCCGGGATGTTCCGTTCCAGCCAGGTCTGGGCATGGCGGTGCATGGTGTCTGTAACGACAACCATGAATTTCTCTTCGGTGAGCTTAGCCACGGTGAGATCGGCTTCCAGCTTGCCGTTTTCGTTGAGCCAGGGGGTATAGGTAATCTGCCCCACCGGGCCGTTGACCTCGTTGGCGGAAATGTAGTCCAGCACTTTTCCTGCGTCACGCCCCTGGACCATGAATTTGGACATGAAGGACATGTCCATGAGGATCACGTTTTCACGGGCCGCTTTGTGTTCAGCCTGCCAGTAGTCGAACCACTTCTCACGTCCCCAGGAGTGGGTTTCAATTTCAGCTTTCTGTCCTTCCGGGGCAAACCAGTCCGCCCCTTCCCAGCCGCTGACGTCCTTGAAGTAGCCGTTGGCATCCTTCAGGCGGTCATAGATGGGGGATTTTTTTGCGCCCCGGGCGGTTTCCATGGACTGGAAGGGATAGTGGCACTTGTAGACTTTGCCCAGGGATTCCACAGTTCTGTGGGCCCGGTACTCCACGTTGTTCTGGTAAGTGTGGAGACGGTCGATGTTGAACCCGGTGATATCCTCTCCGGGATCGCCTTCCATGATCCAGCGGGCCATCATCCGGCCCAGGCCCGGGCCCATGATAATACCGATGGAGTTGAGGCCGGCACAGACAAAGTAATTCTTCAGTTCAGGGGCCTCGCCGATGATGGGGCCGAGGTCGGCGGTGAAAGATTCAGGACCGCAGAAAAACTTCTTGATACCCAGTTCCGCGGTGATGGGCACACGGGCCATGGCCTTTTCCAGGAAGGGACCCATACGGTCCCAGTCCGGTTCGATCTCGCCGAAAGAAAAGGTGTCGGGAACGGTTTTCAGTTTCCAGGGGGCGCATTTGGGTTCGAACAGCCCGATCATCAGGCCCCCCACCTCTTCCCGGTAGTAGCCGTAGCAGGAGGGATCTTCCAGAACGGGCATGCCCTGGGGCATGTCGGCCATCTCTTCGGTGATGAGGTAATAGTGTTCTGCGGCCTGGTTGGGGATGGTGATGCCCGAGGTCTCCCCCAGTTGCCGGGCCCACATGCCGGCGCAATTGACCACGACCTCGGCCTGGATATCCCCTTGGGGGGTCTGGACGCCGGTCACCCTGCCGTTGTTGCTGAGCAGGCCGGTGGCAGGGGTCTGGGGAAG
>JAKSBB010000212.1 GCA_022361315.1 Desulfobacterales bacterium | reverse complement strand
TCCAGACCCATCAAGGGCGGCAACATTCTAAGCAAAGCCTGGTCGGCGGCCCTTGTGGGTATCAGCCTTCTCCAGGCCATGTTTATCCTGATTCGGTTCCGGGCGGATTTTATCCTTGGCGTTGGCGGATTTTCATCTTTTGCCCTGGTACTGGCCGGCAGACTTCTTGGCCGCAGAACCGCCATCCAAGAACAGAATGCCATTCCCGGTATGACCAACCGGATGCTGTCACGGATTGCCGGAACCATTTTCCTGACCTTCGAACAGACCCGGGGACTGCCGGTAAACAACAGAACCTTCTGGGTGGGAAATCCCACCCGCCGGTCCGAAGATACCGGGGAAAAAGAGGCTTCCGAAACCCTTGCAGAGGTGAACCCGGATGATTTCCTCGTCCTGGTCACCGGCGGCAGCCAGGGGGCGGCGTCCATCAACAAGGCTTTCACAGAGGCTTTGGAACAACTGGGAAATATGGAAGGTGTTCACTTCATCCACCAGACCGGCAAACACAGTGAAGCGGAAATGACGGCCTTTTACAAAGATAAAACCCTGCCTGTTACTGCCGGCGCCTTCTTTCATGACATGCCCGCCATTCAGGACAGAGCGGATCTGGTGGTGGCCCGGGCCGGTGCGGGCACCTTGACTGAACTTGCCATCAAAGGCAAACCGGCCATTTTGATACCCTTCCCTTACGCAGCCGACGACCACCAGACCGCCAACGCAAAAAACCTGACGGACAAAGGGGCGGCGCTGATGGTGGCGGACGAGGAGTTGACCGGGGATGTGCTGGTGAAGATGATCACAGATCTTAAAAACAACCCGGATAAAAGAAAAGACATGGTTGCAGCCATGAAGGAAACAGCCATGCCCCACGGTGCAGACGCCGTGGCCTCACACATACTTGAACGTGAACACGATGCCCTTAAAGGAGGAAATTAAGTGTACCAGCCCAACTATCATATTCACTTTGTCGGCATCGGCGGTATCGGCATGAGCGGGATTGCAGAACTGCTGCTGAACCTGGGCTATACGGTCTCAGGCTCTGATCTCAAACTCTCCCATATCACCGAACGCCTTGAAGGCAAGGGGGCCACGGTGTATCAGGGCCATGCCAAGGAAAACATCCGGGAGGTCAACGTGGTGGTGACCTCATCCGCCATTGCCAGCGAAAACCCCGAGGTGGTGAAAGCCAGAGAACTGGGTCTGCCCATCATCCCCAGGGCGGAGATGCTGGCGGAACTGATGCGGATCAAGTACTCCATTGCGGTATCAGGTGCCCACGGCAAAACCTCAACCACCTCCATGATTTCCCAGATTCTGAACACGGCCGGCCTGGATCCCACAGTGATCATCGGCGGCCTTCTCCAGGGCCTGGACACCAATGCACTGCACGGTAGCGGGGAGTTTATCGTTGCGGAAGCGGATGAAAGCGACGGTTCCTTTCTGAAATATGCCCCGGCCATTGCCGCTGTAACCAATATCGATCTGGAGCACCTGGATTATTACAAGGATATTGATGACATTAAAGACAAATTCGTCCAGTTCATCAACTCCGTTCCCTTTTACGGCCTGGCCGTTCTCTGCCTGGACAACGAACATATCCAGGACATTCTGCCCAGGGTGAATGTGCGGTATACCACCTACGGCTTGTCCGCCCAATCCGACCTCCAGGCCCGCAACCTCCGGTTTGAAAACGGCAGAAGCCGTTTCTCAGTGTTCAAAAATGAGGCGGATCTGGGTGAGATCCTGTTGAACATCGGCGGCCAGCACAACATTCTCAACGCCATGGCAGGTATCGCCACAGGCCTTGAGCTGAACATCCCCTTTGACACCATCAAGGAGGCCCTTGAAAAGATCAAGGGAGTCAAACGCCGTCTGGAAATCAAGGGAAAAAAAAGAGGGGTTACCGTAATGGACGACTACGGCCACCACCCCACCGAAATTCTGGCCACCCTCACCGCAGTACGGGAAAGTTATCCGGACAAACGGCTGATCGTTGTATTCCAGCCCCACAGATATACCCGGACCCAGGGCCTGTTCCAGGAGTTCACCCGTTCCTTTTACCAGTCGGATATCCTGATGGTGCTGCCCATTTACGCGGCCTCCGAGGACCCCATCCCGGGTGTGGATGCCGAAAGCCTGGTGGAAGGTATCAAAGCCCACGGCCACAAAGAGGTAAACTATGCACCGGATTTCACCCAGGCCCTGTCCATGATCACGCACAAGGCCAAGGAGGGGGATATGGTCCTGACTCTGGGTGCCGGAGAT
>JAKSBB010001078.1 GCA_022361315.1 Desulfobacterales bacterium | reverse complement strand
CCAGAAGGAAAACAATGCCGCTGAACAGCACCACGATGGAAAAAAAGCGGCCGGCATCACTGTGAAAGGTAATGTCACCGAATCCCAGGGTCGACATGGTGGTCAGGGTCCAGTAAAAACCGGTCATCCAGCTGTATTCCCGGCCTTCATACACCATCAGCACATGAAAAAGCACAGAGAACAGGGTAAACAGGAATGCCAGAACCAATCCGAATTTAATCAGAATCCAATCATTGCTTTTTTTTCCGCCCGTCTTGAGAATCAGCGTTAGCTGAGTCGCCATGATTTTTAGCATTGCTGTCGTATCCTTTAATCATCAATAAAAATGCTGTGAACAAAATGCAATACCAAAAACTTTTTGGTCAGAACCTGGTTTTGAATCCCATTATACAGCTATTATCTTATTTTTTTGATTTGAATATGCAGCAATCACTAATATTTGTCAATTGGGACACGATTTCGAAAGTCATTGATTGGCTATAACCAAGCATTTTTATGGCAGGAGCCTGTCATATTCAAGGCCCCAAAACTGCAGCTGTAGTTTGCCGCTACCGCAAAGTTTTGGAAACGAAGAAGATGGCACGCTCCTGCCAATAAAAATAAAATCGGGCTGCTTATCAAGGAAGGGGAGGAGAAAGGAAAGACAAGGAAGTTGATGTATGCTGTACGTTAATTTCGGTGTCAATCCAAACCTTGATAAACAGCCCGTCTATGTCAACGGCCCATGGCCGGTATCAGGCTGAGCTGCAGCGCAGCGAAGCAGCGAAGAGTCTACAACAGGGTGATCAGATAAAATCCCCCCATGGTAACCCCAACCCAGAACAATACTTTCAGGCTGCCCAGGCTGAAGCTGTCGCTGGTTACGCCGAAGCTGATGTTGCCTTCACCGGCCATAACACTAGAATCTTCAGGGGTGAAAAAATAGGCCAGGGTTTTGTGGAATTGGGTCATCAATTTTTTCATAGGGCACCTCCAACTGGTGTTGTTTTCATTTCCAGGCTGCTTTTGATCGGGCCGCTGAGAATGCGTATTATTTCCAGGGTAAGCCCGATTCGTTTGCTTGGTGTTGAAAAGATACGTCCTTTCTGGTATTTAGTAAAATTAAAACATTTAACTCTTTGATTAAATATTGCTAATGCTACCGGATCTCAACCGCATCAAGGTTTTTTACTATATTTTCGACACCCGCAGCGTGGCCCTGGCGGCCAAGGAGCTGAGTATCACAGCCTCTGCCGTGAGCCAGGCCCTGGCCAAGCTGGAGGCGGAACTGAAGGTGCCTCTGTTTACCCGGCTTCACCGGAAACTGGTCCCCACCTACGCCGGTGAGCAGCTTTTTTCCATCGTGGCCCCGTTTATCCGGGAGCTGGAAGACGGGGTGGAGCGTATTCTCAAATCCAAGGACGTCCCTTCCGGCATGCTGCGCATCGGTTCTCCCATTGAGTTCGGCAAATCCTATTTCCCGGGGGTATTCGCCGCCTTCCGCCGCCACTACCCCGAAGTGGTGTTTACCATGAAACTGGGTGACCCTTCCGAAGTGCTCCCCATGATCAGCAACGGCGAACTGGATTTCGGGCTGGTGGATATTTTTCTCACCCGGGGACAGGTCTACGGAGATCTGGGGCGGTTCAGCATTGAACCCCTCATTGATGAAGAGGTGGTTCTGGCCTGTTCAAAGCGATATTACGACCGGGAGATCCGTGGGGACCACTCCTTTGAAAATCTGGTGACAAAGGAGTATATCTCTTACCAGAAAACCTCATTAACCCTACGCAAGTGGTTCAAGTATCACTTCAACCGCTTCTCCATTGATTTAAACCGGGTAATGATTGCCGACAGCCACCAGGCCGTTATCAACGGTATTCTCAATGACCTGGGCATGGGGGTGATTGCAAGGCACATCGTCAATGATACCATCGAACGGGGGGAGATCATCCCGGTGAAAACCGGACAGGCCGATGTGATCAACAAAATATCTCTGGTGCAGCTCCAGGACAAAATTCCCAGCCTCACCGAAAAAACTTTCATCAAATTCCTGAAGCAGGACATCCTGGAATCGGGTATGTCGGACAATTTCCGCCTGGAAAAGGGATAAGCAGGAAATTTTTCACAGGTTATCCGGAAGAAAATTGTGTTGACATCTTCATAGTAGTTACTATGATAGTCACTAATGAAAATATGATGGAGTCTGCACATGAAAAATCAAGATTTACGTAATGCCGTCCGGGGCGGAATACCTATTTTTATCGGGTACTTTCCTGCTGCCGTTGCCTTTGGCATCCTGGCCAAGGCCACCGGTGTGACCCTGCTGGAAGCCTTTCTTTTTTCCGCCGTGGTATTTGCCGGGGCCAGCCAGTTTATCGCCCTGAACCTTATTGCCACGGGGATGGGCCCGGTGGGCATTATCCTGACCACCCTGCTGGTGAACTTTCGCCATTTTCTGATGAGCACCTACCTGTCCACCCGCATCAAGGAGAAGGCTAAGGCCTGGTATATCCCTATGGCGTTCGGGATAACGGACGAAACCTTTTCCGTGTTATCATTTTCAAAGCATGAACTTACCCGGACCTATGTTTTAGCCCTGGAGTTTTCCGCCTATTCCGGGTGGGTGTCCGGGACCCTTGCCGGTTTTCTTCTGGGGGGATTTATGCCGGAGGTGCTCACCCAGGCCATGGGGGTGGCATTGTACGCCCTGTTGCTGGCCATCCTGATGCCGGAGCTGAAAGCCAGTTACCGGTCGCTGTTCCTGGCTGTCTCATCCGGCCTGCTCAACTGGCTGCTGGTGGAGATGGATGTGCTGCCCACCGGCTGGAGCATCATTGTCTGTATTCTCATCATTGCAAGTCTCGGGGCGGTGCTCAGTGTCTCCAGGCCCCAAAAGGAGGAAGTCCATGGATAAGTCGTCTCTCATCCCTTTGATTCTCGGTATGGCAGCCGCCACCTATCTGCCCCGGCTGGCACCCTTTATGTTCTTTTCCGACATGAAGGTCCCCCGGGTGGTGGATGCCTTCCTTAAATCCATTCCCGTGGCTGCCATCGGCGCGTTGATCATTCCCTCCGCCCTCACCGCTACACCGGATATGCCTGCGGCAGGTCTTCTGGGCATGGGGTTTACCTTGGTTTACTGCCTGTTTCGCGGGGGGATTATCGTTCCGGTTTTAGGATCTGTCGGGGTGGCGTATCTGGTTATGACATTCGGAGCGTGAGGACATATGGGAAACACCGCGCTGGATGAAAATGTGAAGCACGAACAGATGATGGCGGATATGCAGTCCCTGGGATTCTCTGCCTATGAATGCCGGGCCTATTTTTCCCTGCTGGAGGAATTCCCGGTGAGCGGCTATGCCCTGAGTAAAACCTCGGGGATCCCCAGATCCAGAATCTATGAGGTGCTGAAGAGTCTTATCACCAAGCAGATGGTCTTTGAGCAGAAGGAGGGGAAGACCACCCTCTATACCCCCATGGAACCGGAGATTTTCATCAAGAAACTTAAATCCCGGTATGAAAAGATATTCGATGACTTGAAGCAATATGCCGGCACCCTCTACCGGGAGCCGAAGCAGGATGATAAGCTGGTGGTGATCCAGGGGCGGGATAATATTATCGGGTTCCTGAAAGTCCTGATCCGGGGGGCGGAAAAACGGGTGGCCGTCTCCATCTGGGACGAGGAACTCAATGCCCTTACCGAAGAACTGGATGCGGCCCTGGAACGGGGAGTGATGCTCCGGGGAATCTACTTCGGTACGGCAAAAGTCTACGAGGATCTGGTGCCCCACCGCCGGATCAAACGCTATATGGCCGAGAAAAAGGAACGCTACCTGTCCGTCATCATTGACCATGCCCATGTGGTATCGGGGATTGTCTCACGGGGAGAGGCCTCCAAGGTGACCTGGAGCCAGGATGAGGGTTTCATTGAGGTGAGTGAGGACTACATCGCCCATGATCTGGTGGTCAACCTTTACTCAGCATCCCTGGATGAGACGTCCTACCGGCGGTTTGAGGACTTTGCCGATACTGTCCACGATCATTTCTTTCACTATACCCAGGCGGATTTGAAGAAGTTCCGGGAGTTGATGTAGCCCGGATGATTCTGCCAAGGTGATTAACCACGAAGAACACGAAGAGCGCGAAGAATAGAATGCTTCGTGTTCTTCGTGAACTTCGTGGTTTATGATTCGTTGAGCCTATCTTCCAATGCCGAAATAAACGATTAGGCCCTGATCTGCCCCTGTCCCCAGGCCACAAACTTCGTGGTGGTCAGCTCTTTAATCCCCATCGGGCCGTATGCATGCAACTTTGAGGTGGAAATACCGATTTCCGCCCCGAGTCCCAGTTGCCCGCCGTCATTAAAACGGGTGGACGCATTGACGATGACCAGGGAGGCGTCCACCTCCCGGATGAAGCGTCTGGACCGGTCGTAGTCTTTGGTGATGATGGCTTCGGTGTGGTTGGAGCCGTAAGCTGCGATATGGGCCATGGCATCATCCATATCTTTTACCACCTTCACCGCAAGAATGAGATCCAGGTATTCCGCTGCCCAGTCCTCATCGGAGGCTTTTTCTGCTTCCGGCAGCGCAGCGCAGGTCTTCTCACATCCCTTCAGGCGCACACCGGCGTCACCCAGGGCCTTTGCCGCCATGGGCAGAAACGCATCTGCCACACCTTCATGGACCAGCAGGGTCTCCAGGGCGTTGCAGACCCCCGGTCGCTGGGCCTTGGCGTTCACGGCGATGTCTGCCGCCATCCCGAGATCGGCCAGGTCGTCCACATAGGCATGGCAGACCCCTTTGTAATGCTTGAGCACCGGAATGGAAGATGCCGCCACCACGTGGCGGATCAGGCCTTCACCTCCCCGGGGAATGATCAGGTCGATGTGTTCTTCCTGCTTCAGCATGATATTCACCGCTTCCCGGTCTGCCGTGGGAATCACCTGGACTGCCGCTTCGGGCAGGCCGGCTTCCGCCATGCCCCGGGAGATGATCTGTGCCAGTATCCGGTTGGAGTGGATGGCTTCGGAGCCTCCACGCAGCACCGTGGCATTACCCGCCTTCAGGCAGAGACCGGCCGCATCCACAGTGACATTGGGACGGGATTCGTAAATGATACCGATAACCCCCAGAGGAATTCTCATCCGGGCCATTTCCAGACCGTTGGGACGGATGGCGGAATCCTCCAGCGTCCCCACTGGGTCATCCAGACCGGCCACGTACCGCAGGCCCTCGGCCATGCCGGCCAGTACCTTGTCGGTGATGGTGAGGCGATCCACCATGGCATCGGACAGCCCGGCAGCCCGGCCGGCTTCCGTATCTTTGGCGTTTTCCGCCTGGATTTCCTCCCGGCCGGCCTCCAGGTGGTCGGCGATGGCCAGCAGTGCCCGGTTTTTATCTGATGTGCTCAGGGTGGCCATGATACGGCCGGCAGCCCTTGCCTCTTTTGCGATATCGATGATCTGGTTTTCCAGCGTGTTGGTTTCCTGATTTTGGCTTTTTGATGACATATTGCCTCTCCTCTATTT
This sequence comes from Desulfobacterales bacterium, assembly GCA_022361315.1. The sequence continues at coordinate 2,335 of JAKSBB010001078.1, read as the reverse complement.
CAGGGTGTCCGTATAAGCGGTGATGACCAGATTATCCCGGTGGATCACCTCGTCGTAGGACCTGAATCCCAGGCGTTCCTTGATCTGGCTGGTTTTGCATCCCATGATTTTCAGTATATCCGACGCATTGTAGTTTGAAAGTCCCATGCCCAGCACCTGGCCTTCCTCGTTGATAAATTCCACGGGATCTCCCACTTCGAAATAGTCCTGTACCCGGGTAATGCCTGAAGGCAGCAAACTTCTGCCGTTTTCAACCATCGCTTTCTGGGCCCCCTTGTCCACGGTGATCCGTCCTTTGGGCTGGAGGGTCAGGCCGATCCAGTTTTTTCTGGAGGTGGTTTTTGATGCCTTGGGCACAAAATAGGTGCCGGTGTAGTCATTGGCCGCAATTTTGAGGAGAATATCCGCTTCCAGGCCGCAGGCAATGATCATGGGGATGCCGGCAGAGGTCAGTTTCCGGGCGGCGGAGATCTTGGTACCCATGCCTCCGGTGCCTAATGGACCTGCGATTTCACCGGCCATGGCCTCTATTTCAGGCCCCATGGTGGCCACTTCTCTTAGCAGTTCCGCATCTTCATGGACCCGCGGATCTTTGTTGTACAGCCCGCCGATGTCCGTAAGGTTGATCATGAGATCTGCCCCCAGCAGCAGGGTGATCATGGCACCCAGGTTGTCGTTGTCCCCGAACTGCAGGGATTTGACGGCCACGGTGTCGTTCTCATTGATGATGGGCAGGACCTTCCATTCCAAAAGGGTATTGATGGTGTTCCGGGCGTTGAGATACCTCACCCGGTCGCAGAGGTCGCCCCGGGTGAGCAGGATCTGGGCCACCTTTCGGCCGCAGTGCTCTATGGCCTTTTCCCATTCCCGGATCAGATCGGCCTGGCCGATGGCGGAAACCGCCTGGCGTTTCGGGGTTTCGGACGGCCGTTTTTCCAGTCCGATTTTGGTCACCCCGGCCGCCATGGCACCGGAGGATACCAGGATAACTTCCAGCCCCTTGTCGTGGAGGGCACAGATCTGGTTGGCAATACCGTTAATAATATCCAGGTTCAGGCTGTTTTTCCGGGTAAGTACCCCGGAACCCACCTTGACGACGATGCGTTTGCAGGCTGTCAGGGTTGTCGGTTGTTTTGTCTTGTCCATGATGAACGGTCCTTAAGATGCCGTGGTTGTTGCGGTAACAAAAAAAGATCTTGCTATGATGAATTCAAACAAATGTCAATAAAAACCCTTATGGGTCTTTGGTGTCCGGCAGTTTAAAGCTGATACTCACCTCGCCGGTGTCGGGATCAACAGATATTTTCTTATCCCTGATAGACGCGGTATTTTGGCCTGTGGCCATTTCCGTAAGACCTGAGATGAATTCAAATCCCGCGTTCAGCACCTGCTCCAGCCGTCTGTGATCCGGTGTTGTAACCGAAATGACCGGTTCTTCCGGCGCCGCCGGACTTTCCATACCCTCCGGAAAAAGGATGTAGGGGTTTTCTTCCGGGATATCTTCAGGTTCAGCGGTAATACCCGGGAGAAGGTCCGGTCCCAGCAGGTTTTTCAACTGGGCGGCCAGATCCTCCGGCACAAGCCCCAGGTCTGTCATCTCCTCCGGATCCGTACCAAAGATACCGGTGAACAGCTCCGGATTGTCAGGCAATCCCCTGAGGATCGGTTCTTCAATGCTGCCGGCCCCGATGAGGTTGATGATATGGCAGGCCCGGGGTTCGGTTTCCGGGCGAATACCATCAGCATTTTCCGGGACCTGCGGCGTGAGCCGCTGCCGTCTGTGCTCCGCCTGGGACGGGGTCCAGGGCAGTTCCACATTGACCATGCACCGGGCACAGGAAAGGTCCAGGCCGGCGCTGCCTGCGTCTGTGGTGAGAAAGACCCGGCAATCCTCACTCCGGGTAAAATCTTCGGCAAGGGCGTGTCGTTTTTCCGTCTCCACTTTCCCCGACACTTCCACAAAGCCGATGCCGGCCTCGGAAAGATGGCGGGCAACCAGAAAGGTCATGGCGGTCCATTCGCTGAAGATCACGATTTTTCTGTGATTCTGAACTACCACCTCGTCTATGATGGTGGACAGTTCCCGGAGCTTCGGCGATACCTGGGTGTCCCGGTCCACCAGGAAGGTGGAATTGGCCACCATGCGCATGCGCAGCACATGGGTCTGGATCTGCCGCAGGTCCATGGCCGTGAGCATTTTCCGGGCCAGAATCTCGGCAAGACGTCCCGCATATACCTGATGCCGGCGCTGCTGCTCCGGGGCCATCTCAACGGTGTAGGTGGTGGTGACGGTTTCAGGAAGCTGGCTCCGGACATCTTCCCAGCTCCGCCGGAT
>JAKSBB010001167.1 GCA_022361315.1 Desulfobacterales bacterium | reverse complement strand
TGCTGGTGTCAACAACCGGAGATGAATTCCTGACGGGGCAGGAAAACCTGTCGCAAAAGAACGTCTCCCGATCAGGTACCGCGCCCCTGACTGTTACCGAACACGAGGTTGAACCGGTTCTCACATCCATATGGCAGGAGTTTCTCGGTATTGAGGAAATGACTAACCTGGATAACTTTTTTGAGCTGGGGGGCGATTCTCTGGCAGGGATTCAGATTGCAACGGAGATCGAGGAACGGCTGGGTGTGAGCATCGCTGCTGCGGCGCTTCTGGAAATGCCCACGATCCTGGAGCTGACCGAACACATCCGGGATCTTCTGGGGGAAGAGATATCACAGCCCCCGTCAAAAACTGCGAAATCCGCCGTACACGAGAGGGACAATTCCCCGGAAATGTTGACGGCGAAGACCGGGCGAGTTGCTTCCCCCCTTGTACGGATTGCTCCTGAGACAACGGTCTCTCCCTTCTTCTGTGTGCATCCGGTCAGCGGGACCGTATTCTGCTATCGGGATCTGGCTGCCGGGCTGGATACTGCCCGTCCCTTTTATGCCCTGCAGTCCAGGGGAATTAACGCCGGAGAAGAGATTTTTACCCGGGCCGAGGATATGGCTGCGTATTATCTGGCCTCAATTCGATCGGTTCAAAAAGAGGGGCCTTATTATATCGGCGGCTGGTCCATGGGAGGACTGGTGGCTTTTGAGATAGCCCGGCAATTGAGTGATGCGGGCGACAGGGTCGCGGTGCTGATGATGATTGATACCTATCTGCCGGCCCTGATGCTGGACATGGAAAAGAAGGCGGGGCAGACGGGAGATGATTTGTTCCTGATGATCAATGATCTGGAAAATATACTGGGCAAACCGATCCCCATCAAATCCTACGAATTGAAAACCTATGAGGGGGAGGACCGGGTTGCCTATGCCCTGAACCGGATACTTGAGCTGGGTGTCATGCCCTCCGGAACGGATTTCCCACAGATGAAACGGTATTATGAGGTGCTCAAAGCCAACAGCCTGGCCATGGAAAATTACAGACCGGAGGTGTATGAGGGCGAAACGGTTTTCTTCAGTTCTATGGAGAAGATGACGGCACCGGGAGATCCCGGACTTGGGTGGGGTAAATTCGTCGCCGATGACAGGTTTCAGGTGAGGCAGATTCCCGGTAACCATTATTCAATGCTTCAACATCCCAATGTGTCTGTGCTGGCCAGGGAAATGACCCGGGCCTTTGGCCGGGGGGAGGGCAGGCAGGACCTTGTTGAAGCATGGATGGATGATCTAAAGTAAGGTCGGGTGAAGATGTGAAGGTTGGCTTAATATGATATTTTCAATAGAATACCTTTTTCGGTTGTTATCCCCCGGTTTTTTTGATAACACAGAATTACTTCGGTTATTACTGAATTCCTACTTGCGGAGGGGAGGAAGATTGCAGCCTTTGCCCATAAGAACAGATTTTCCCTCCGCTTCAAACCGGGTATTTCGCGGGGCATATCGGAGCAGGACCTCCGAGTAAAAGGGTTTCAATGACATTGCAGTTTCATACGAAAATAAGTTGGAAGATGGTCGTGGTGTTCCTGGGGGGCGTGGTGCTGTATCTGGCCCTTGAAAACCCCTTTGTGGAGGACAGGAGTGCCTGGGAGTTCTACGACAAAATGGTGTTGGGGTACGAAGCCATTCAGGGTATTGAGTTGTCTGAGCTGGAGGATGAGTTCGTCACTGTGGTCGCCGCACGGAACGACTGTTACAGGGGACTCTCTAATCTTTCCGCCCGCCTGTCGGTGTGCCGGAAAAGTTATTTGACCGATATCCTGGCTTTGGCGCGGCAGAATATAAAGTCTTCACCGAGCATGGGTAAATTCCTGCTTTGTGTTCAGGAGTGCCCTTTGTCCTATTCCATGTGCCGGGGGACTGTAACGGATCAGACAAGCGCTGACGAGACATGCACGTTGAAGGAGGTCAGATGTATCGAAGGATGCCTGGACCTTTACTGGCGCGGAACTGAATAAGAGTGAACAATCTATTGCCAGGATGCCTTTTAAAAGGTTACATTGATGAAAATTAAGCAAATTGTCAGGGAAAATGTCGGCTGGATCATTACCGGGTTGCTGATTCTGTTGTTTCTGCTGCTCTTTTTCTGGGAGAGGATTTTTATTTCCATCTATCCCGGGCAGGCAGGTGTCCTTTACAGACGTCTTTTCCAGGACGGCACGGATATTCACAAGGCGTATCCCGAAGGGCTGAGCATAATTTTGCCCTGGAACAAGATGTTTATCTATAATGTCCGTGTTCAGGAAAAAAAGCAGACGGTGAACGTTCTGAGTCAGAACGGTTTGACCATCCAGGTAAACGTTTCCGTGCGTTATTATCTGGAACGGGAAAAAACACCGATTCTCCATCAGAAAGTGGGACCGGATTTTGAGCGGAAGATTATCATCCCGTCAACGATCTCCTCTGTGAGAGAAGTGGTGGGGGAGTACCTTCCCGAAGAATTGTACACCACGGCTCGGCATGTTATTCAGGATAAGCTCCTTATTGAGGTGGTGGAAGAAACGGGGCGTATCCCCATCGTTTATGACGCCTTGATCGTGGAGAACATCAAGTTGCCTGAGCTGATCAATACGGCCATAGAGGCCAAGCTTCGCCAGCAGCAGCGGTACCTGGAATACCAGTATAAGAT
>JAKSBB010000829.1 GCA_022361315.1 Desulfobacterales bacterium | reverse complement strand
TTTTTTTGCCCTTAAACGCGGTTTTACGTCACGGGGCGTTTTTCGTACACTCTTGACCTGACAAGATTCCACCGAGGTATCGGCCCGTAAGACGGAGCCAGGCGTCGGTCGGTGGAGGATCAAACCAACGGCCTCGTGCGAAGAGGCTTGGCATACGACGCCTTCGGGTACACGCCGCTTCGCACTCGGCCGTTTTTATTTGCGCACAGGGAAAGGCTTTACAGATGACCGAAGAAAACAAACCCGATCAGCTCGAACAAAACGTCACGATCGAAGAGGTCGGACCGGCCCGCAAGAAAGTCTGCATCGAGATCCCCGAATCGCGCATTACAGACAAGCTGTCGGAAAACTTCAACGATCTCCAGGCCGAAGCCGTGCTGCCCGGTTTCCGTCGCGGCCGCGCCCCGCAGCGCCTCATCGAAAAAAGGTTCGGCGGTGACGTCCGCAAGGAAGTCAAGACGCAGCTGATGAGCGAGTCCTTCCAGCAGGTCGTCGAAGACAACAACCTGCGCGTGCTCGGCGATCCCGACATCAAGGACATCGACACCATCGAGCTGCCCGAGTCCGGCTCGCTCAGCTTCGAGGTCGAGGTCGAGGTCGCGCCCGAGTTCGACCTGCCCGACCTGACCGACATCGCCGTGACCAAGACCGTCGTCCCCGTCAGCGACGACCAGATCGACATCGAGATCGAGCGATTCTGCGAGATGCAGGGCCAGATGAAGCCCACCGACGACAAGATCACCGAGCAGGACTACCTCACGACCCGCCTGACGATCAAGTCCGCCGACGGCGAAACGGTCATCGAGAAGGACGAAAACATCTACGTGCCCGGCGAGAGCCGCAAGTTCAAGGGCGTGGTCAACGGCATCATCGTCGAGAACCTCGGCAAGGAGCTGATGGGCAAGACCACCGGCGACGCCGTCACCGTCACCGCCACCGGGCCCAAGCAGCACGAGAACGAGGCCCTGCGCGAGGCCGAGCTGACCATCGACATCGACATCACGCGCACCGAGCGCATGGAGCCGGCCAAGGTCGAGGACCTGCTGCCGATGTTCGGCTTCGAAAGCGAAGACGCGCTGCGTGAACAGATCAAGGACAACCTCACCCAGCGCGCCGAGGCCGACGCCGAGAACGACATGCACGGCCAGGTCATCGATCAACTGCTCGAGAAGATCGCCTTCGACCTGCCCGAGGGCCTGACCGGTCGCCAGGCCGAGCGCGTGCTGCAGCGTCGTCAGCTCGACCTGATGTACCGCGGCACCAGCCAGCAGGAGATCGAAGAGCAGCTCGCCGAGCTGCGTGAAGACTCCAAGGCCGAGGCGCAGAAGGAGATGAAGAGCTTCTTCAGCCTCGACAAGGCCGCCGAACAGTTGGAGATCGAGGTCGGCG
>JAKSBB010000851.1 GCA_022361315.1 Desulfobacterales bacterium | reverse complement strand
TAAATATGCAGGCGGCCAGCACCAGGGCCGGCACGCCTGTGTTTAATCCCTTCATCCTAGTTGATCAGGCCTTTTTCCCGGTAGTATTTTTCCGCACCCGGATGCAGGGGGATGGAGACAGATTCCAGCGCTTTTTCCAGGCTGATCTCTTTGCCCTTCACGTGAACCTTGGCCAGGGTATCCGTGTTTTCATACAGGGCCTTGACCACGTTGTAGGCGGTCTTCTCATCCAGGTCGTCATGGGTGGCCCAGATGGCCCGTACAGCGATGGTTTCAACATCTGTGGTCTGGCCTTTATATGTGTTGGCCGGGAGAACGGCTTTGGCATAGTAAGGCTGAACTTCCTGCAGTTTGGCGATGGACGGACCGGTCAGGGGAAGAATCTTAATGTCGTGGTGATTGGCCAGTTCAAGAACCGATGCAGTAGGGGTACCGGCAGTGATCAAAGAGGCGTCCAGATTGCCGTCCTTGATTTTCTCCACGGACTGGGAGAAGGAGGAGTAATCCTCGGAGATATCCGTCTTACGGTCCAGACCGTATGATTTCAGAAGGTCTCCCAGAAGCTGCCACTGGCCGGAGCCGGGAGAACCGGAGGAGATGGATTTACCCTTGAGGCCGGTAAACTCGGATACGCCTGCATTGGCCCGGACCACCAGCTGAACGGTCTCGGGGTAAAGGGCGCCCAGGGCCCGGAGATTTTTCAGGTTCTTGCCCTTGAACTGTTTGGTGCCTTTATAGGCGGCATCCAGAATATCGGCGGCCACAAAGGCGGATTCGATTCCCCGGCGGCTCAGCAGGGTGGCATTGGCCACGGAGGCGTTGCCGGTTTCCGCAGTGGCGGAAAGTTTTTTATCATCAATGGAAACCTTGTTGGAGATCATCTGGGCCAGCATGCCGCCCAGGGGGTAGTAAGTGCCGCCGGTACCGCCGGTGGCGATCCCGAAAAAGATACGATCGGCCGCCAGGGCTTGGCCGGTGAACAAGAGGCCGGTAATGGCCAGTACGGAAAGGATACGGGTGATAGACTTCATGATAAATTTCCTCCAGTAGAACCTAAGGGTGATTCAGGCAGGGCCGCAGCCCAGGGCCTGATGGTCAGTCGCAACTTCCCGGGCTGTAAGCCAGCCACATCACAAGGGAGAGCTGCGGTTTCTTAGCGAATGGAAATTTAATAGGAAAGCTAGGGGCTTTTGTAAATTGGCACTACGGACTAAATATCAGTAGGCACAAGTGAGGAGACCCCATAGGCACTTGTGGGGATAGGACAGTTTAAGTAACTGATTTTACTCGTAGGTCGTATACCCTTTTCTGATGGCATACTTAACCAGGCCGGCGGTTTTACGGATATCCAGTTTCTTTTTGATGGCGGCCCGGTGGTGTTTGACGGTGGCCAGGCTGATGCCCAAAAGATCTGCAATCTCCTGGTTGGATTTCTCATCGGCAATGAGTTTCAGGACCTCCCGTTCCCGGACGGTCAAGGGTTCGAAGGGAGCGGCCCCCCCGCCCTTGCGGTAGGACTGGGCCAGGTCATTGGTGAGTTCCTTCTGAATCAGGGGAGAGATATAGGTGTCCCCGTTGCGGACCGTATCAATGGCGGAAACCAGTTCCCTGGGGGCATCCTCCTTGAGCAGGTAGCCGTCAGCGCCTGCGGACAGGGCGTGGTGGACGTACTGCAGGCTTTTGTGCATGGAAAGAATCAGGATCTTAATACCGGGATAGAGCATCTTGATCTCAATCGCCGCTTCGATCCCCCTCAGGTTGGGCATGGCGATATCCAGCAGGATGAGGTCCGGGGTGGTATTTGTGAGCAGCCGCAGCAGTTCAATCCCGTCTCCCGCTTCCCCGATCACTTCGAGATCCCCCTGTTTTTCCAGGATCTGCCGGATGCCGTGACGTAACAGATTATGGTCGTCAGCCAGTATGAGGGTGTATCTGTCCATGGACCCTGTTTTTATCAAGCGGCACTTTAAATTGCAATACGGTTCCCTTGCCCGGTGCGGTGTCAAGCCGGAACGTCCCCCCGAGCATCCGCGCCCTGGCCTGCATGGTGGGCAGCCCCAGACCGCCGGCGCGTCCCGGTGATTCAACCTCTGTATCACGATCCGGCAGAGAAAAACCGCAGCCGTCGTCGGCAATGGAAAAGGAAAGACAGTCGGTGGTGTGGGAAGCCGACAGGGTCAGGGTGGCGGCATCGGCGTGGCGAACCGCGTTGGAGATGGCCTCCTGGAAAATACGGTACACCAGAATCTGACTGTCCAGGGAAAGGGATTCGTCCAGGGCATCCAGCCGGATGTCTGCGTCAATGGTATAATGTTGTTTTATGGTATCGATGAGCCACATCAGGGCGGCCGACAGCCCCAGATCCTCTATGGTGGAGGGGGTCAGATCCTTGGAAAGGCGGCGGACATTTTCGATCATCTGGTCTATGTAGTCCACCATATTCTCGCATTCCTGCCGGGCCTCCACGGCGGTATCGTCCATCCCCTCTTCCAGCAGAATCACCTTGAGTTTGAGTACCGCCAGGGACTGCCCCACTTCGTCGTGGAGTTCCACCGACAGCCGCTTCCGCTCATCTTCCTGGGCGGAAATCAGCCGGGAACTGAGCCGGAGCAGACGGAACTCCGAGGCCTTGAGTTCATCTTCAATCCGCTTTCTGGTGGTCATGTCCCTGGAGTTCAGTACGATCCCCCCGACACCGGGCATACCGGTAAGATTCCTGCCGGAGATTTCAAGGATCCGGGCGTCCCCGTCCCGATTCAGAAAGGCAAACTCCCCGGTAGGGACAGACTCCGGATTTTTGTCCAGATCCGCCAGAAATCTTCTGAAGGGTTCCCGGCTGCCTTCCGCCATCAAATGGCTGAAGGTGCTTCCCTTCAGGAGGGATGCACGGAATCCCAGCAGCCTTGTGATGGAAGGACTCAGGTAGTTGATCCGCCCCCCGTCCGGGGAGAGGATGGCAATCAGGTCGGTGGAATTCTCCGTGAGCGCCCTGAAGTACTGCTCACTCTCCTGCAGGGCCCCCAGACTTTTCTGCAGGTCTCTGGACATCAGGTTGAAGGCCTTGGAAAGCTGACCGATCTCATCGTTGCTGGTGACGGGCAGGTCAATGTCCAGATCTCCCCGGCCCACCTTCCGGGTACCATCCACCAGCCTGTCAAGGGGGATAACCAGCCGCCGGGTCAACAGGATAATGAGCATGGAAATTCCCAGCCCCCCCAGAACGGCCAGGGCCAGGATAAACTTTCTGGCGTGGATCACCGGACCGTAGATTTCGCTCAAAGGCGCTGTGGCCACCACAATCCAGCCCCAGGGTTCGAAAAAGGAAAACATCCCCAAATGCTCCTCCCCCTGCCACCGGTAGGAAACCGAGCCTTCCGGGTTTTTCAACATCCTGAGGAACCAGCTCTCCTCCCGGATGTCCAGGCCCACCAATTGGTTTTCGGGGTGAAACAGCACCCTGCCGGTCATATCCAGCACATACACATACCCCCGGGTACCGATCTGAACCGAGGCAATTTCTCCTGCGGCGTCCAGCTGGGCCTTCTTGGTGCCGGCGGCGATATTGGTAATATTATACAGGCGCAGGAACTCCTCGTGCTCTGCCACCTGGGCAACGGCTTCGGACAACCGTGTATCCAGCCAGCGTTCTGCAATGAGGTTCAGGGCCTGGCTGGAGAGATAGTAGGTGAGCCATGACCCCATGAACAGGGCGATCAAAACGGCCGGGAGCGTAATGCCCAGAAGCTTGTGAAATATTTTCACAACCTGTCCCTCCCCGGAACAAACCTGTGGACATCCGAAGTCAGGCGGGTCTTCTCCGTAATCTGGGGATACAGGGCAATGGCGTCTCTCAGGGGGTGGCCGTAATCAAGGTATGGTTTTCTTACGTAAGTATGTTTCCGGTAATGAAGGGGATAGACCACCATATCCTCCAGCAATTTAATCTGGGCGTATTCCCACAGTTTGATCTGGGTGGTGGTCACCCGCTCGGAGCGGGCCTGCTCGATAAGATCGTCTATCCCGGTGTAATTGGAAAAATTGGTGGCCATTTTTTTGCCCGTCATCACCTTGGATTCCGAGTGGAAGAAACGGCTGAGCAACTCATCGGTATTCGGCCGGAACGCCTCGTAAATAACGATGGGATTGGCATTCATCCGGATCATTTTGTGATAGGTGGCATGGTCTGTAACACTGATGTTCATCCGGATGCCGATCCGGGCCAACTGGTGTTTGAGGGTCTGATAGTTCTTTTTGATCTGGATCAGTTCCGAGACCACAACGTTAAAGGCAAACCCTTCCGCATATCCTGCTGCCGCCAAAAGCCCTTTTGCCCGGTCAATATCCCTGGGGTAATCCAGGTTCAGGGCTTTCACCTCATCTTGGCTGAGTCCTCCGGGCATATACGGGGGTGCCGGGGTAAAGACGTTCCTGGCCATTTCCCGGCCAAAGGGCTCCAGAAAAAGATCACGGTTCAGGGCATAGGCAACGGCCTTTCTGACCCGGGCGTCGGCAAACGCCTGGTAAAGGGTGTTGAAATAGATGCAGGCGGTTTCAGGCACCCCGAAACTGTCAATGATGATATCCTTTTTATCACGGAGGTCTCCCACCCACTTGGCAGAGGACTCCCCGCAGATCAGGTCAAGGGCCCTCTCAAACGCGGCAAGCCGGGTTTCTGTTTCCGGAAGGAAATGGATTTCCACCCCTTTGAGTTCGGGTGTTCCCCTGAAATACGCCGGGTGGCGGTCAAGGAAAAAGGTGGTGGGGCCGGTTTGTCCCCTGATGGCAAAGGGGCCTGTACCCAGGAGCCGGGTACCGCCGTCCTGTGCGGCAATCTCTGCCACCACAAACCCGCCGGCGTAATTGGCAACTTTTGGAAGGAACAGCAGGGGGGACTGGGGCGGATCCACCGTGAACCGGACCGTGCGGTTGTCTAAGGCATCAATGGAGATGCCTGCATATCCCCCGGCGTAGGCGGACCGGGAGGGATTCATGGTCTTTTCAAAGGAGGCGACCACATCTTCGGCCGTCATCTCCCGGTCCACGCCGTCTCCCACGTCATGGAAATACACCCCGGGCCGGAGATGAAAGGTCCAGGTTTGCTTGCCGTTTACCGTTACCGGCTCCGGAATATCAACGGCAAGGTCGGGCTCCAGTTCCGGTGCCAGTCCCGGCCGATACCGGATCAGTCCGCCGAAGACCATATCCGCCAGCATCCGGTCGGCAAAAGAGGCGGCAAAATGGGGATCCAGGGTGTCAAAGGCGGAGATGTTCACCCCCATTTTCAGCACATGCCCCTGCGCTGAGACGTCCTGTCCGGAAGGCGGCTGTTGCCCGGCTGCAGCAACGCCCAGAAAGGTGACGATCCAGATTGCAATACAGATTTTCAGGCGTGTTGCCCAGACGCTCATACCCGGCTTTTCCTTTTCATTTCATGCCGATGACATTACCGGCATCCCGTGCCGGAATGTTATGGGTAGCATATTTTCAATAAAAACGGAATAATGCCGCCAGTCATCGAGATAAATCGAGATAAATCGAGATAAATCGAGATAAATCGAAAGGCCCTACAGATTTTCTTTGATAAATTTGAGCAGCCTGGGAGCGACATAGTCGTTGGGCGTCACCCCATTACATTTAAATTCCAGTGTGTTGTAGTCGAAGTGGCAGTCTGTGGGCACACCGTTCTGCCCGGTAATTCCCCCCAGGTTGAACCAGTAGTGGCCAACGTGGGGAACGGGCACCGCAGTGACATCAGCTCCGGCGTCTTTCAAGGCCGCCACGAACGGCACACTCTGGCCTTCGGCAGGCACATCGGGATCTTCCATGCCCCAGGTAATGAACCACGGCACCTGGATACCGGCATTGGACAGAGACACATCACCCAGTGATGTTGCACTGCCACGTACATAATTGATGGCGGAGGCTTCAAAGTAGGCTGCGGGCAACTCTTTCGGCGTGCCCCCGAAAAGGTCCTCTGCAAATGTGGTCATTCCGTACGGCGCCCAGTCAAATCCGGGATTTTTGGTCCACAGCCACCAGCCGGGTATGTTAAATACCCCGTATGCGGACACCACGGCCTTTACCTTGGTGCTCTCTTTTGCGTAAGGTTCATCCGGATACTTGTTGGCAAAGGCCGGCCAGTCCTGGGTGAGCGCCAGCAGGGCAGCCAGTTGTCCCCCGGCGGAATCACCGCCTGCGGCGATTCTGTCCGGATCAACCTTGTATGCTGCGGCATTGCCCCTCAAAAACTGGAGGGCGGCTTTGGCGTCCAGCAGGCATCCGGGCCAGGAGGGATACGCACCACCCGGCTTTGAGAGGCGGTATTGAATGGAGAATACAACAATTCCCCGCTCAGCCAGGTACGGTCCCCAGTCATCGGCGTAAAAGTTCTCATCCCCCAGCTGCCAGGCCCCCCCGTGCATCAGCATCAGGGCGGGATACGGTCCGTCCCCTGAAGGCACATACACATCTCCTTTGAGGAAAAGGTGAGCGTCGGGAACGTCCGGATGGGTGGCATAAACAACATCTTCAAACACAGTGTGCCCGGCAAACACACCCGCCGGAAGCATCGTAAATTGAACCAGAATCAACAAAATAAAAACAGAGACTTTCATGATCACCCGGTCATCGGGAACCTGGGGCTGTATGTTGGCTTGTGAACTTACGTGGGTATTAATAAGAGAGGCAAATGGCGTATCCGGCATAATTTAACTCCTTGTAGAGTAATTTCAGCATTCATGGTTACGGTTTCTATTATAGTTTACGGACCGCGTCTACCCTTCCGTCCTGGCCGGTACCCGCAGGGCCAGGATCAAGGCGAAGGAGATGGCCGACATCAGAATAAGCATCCAGAAGGCCAGGGTATAGCTGCCGGACAGGTCGTAGACCAGTCCTGTGAGAAAAGGCCCCAAAGCGCCGCCGGTGGTCCCGAAGGCAACCACCATCCCGAAGAGGCTGCCGTGGGCACGAATGCCGAAAAGCTCCGCCACAATGGGGGAGATGGCGGTGAAAAATCCGCCATGGGCAATGCCGTAAACCACGGCAAAGGTATACAGGGCGGTGATGGTGTCGGCCCGAAGCAGCCAGGCAAGTGAGCTGAGAAGCAGCACAAAGCAGGTGACCATTAGCTTTTTGCTCCCGACGCGGTCAATAAGCAGTCCGCCGAAAAACCGGCCGGCCATACTCACCGCACCGATGCAGGCCAGGACACCGGCTGCCTGGTGGGCCGGAATACCGATGTCTCTCCCATGGGCCACGGTATGTACCATGATGCTAAGCAGACAAAAGACCAGGAGGAGATTGGCGAAGCAGAGAAGCCAGAGGCGCGTGGTTCTCAAGGCATCTGAGAATGACATCCCGTCGGTCTGAACCGGATTCCCAGAAACCGGGTCCGGGGTCGCGCCGTTTTTGTAGTAGGCCTCCGGGTCCCGCCGCATGAACTGGGCAATGACCAGCAACAGGATAAAGGCACCGCCCCCCATATAGGCAAAGGCATTCCGGAATCCTAAATGGGCAATGAGCAGGCTGGCCAGCATGGTAAAGGCGAATTGTCCGAACCCGGTGCCCACCTTGACAAGGCCGGTCATCTTGCCCCTGCTGGCTGAAAACCAGCGGGTGATCGTGGTCAGGGCGATCACGTCAATGGACGCCAGGCCGATACTGTAAATCAGGCCGAAAACCAGATAGAGTCCCAATAATGTCTCCACCTGGGAGGTGAGACCGAAACCAAGACCGTAAAAGACAGCGGCAATGCTCATAAGCAGCCGGGGGCCGAACCGGTCGTTGAGGCGGCCTATGAGGATGGCGATGATCCCTGCAATAAAAAAGGCCACAGAAGATGCCCCGGATATGGCGGCTCTGGACCAGCCGAATGCCTCCATCAGGGGGTTGAAGAACACCCCGTAGGAAATATAGATGCCCACCCCTATAGCCTGGATGCTGAAACAAGACAGGGTAATTACCCCGCCGTATGAAGATGCGATTGAAGTCTGTTTCATGTTCAAAGCCTCTGTGGGTTGGTTGGTTTTTGATTCGGCCGCTTGAACGTTACAACTAAACAGAGGCTTTTTCAATTCTAATCGGTTAAAAGGTGCCGGATCAATGCTTTAATGGGAAATCCATTTCTTTGCCCGTCATCCATCTGCCATCAGAAGCTTATGGGATTTTCAAAGTTTTTATCTAGAAAACTGCCGTCAATATTGTCTGCCATTTCAACGAACCGGTTGGCGGGGGCCGAAAACATTATCATATCTGCCGGGACAAACTCCCGGACCAGCACATCCATCAACCCCACAATACACATGGGCTGTGCCTTAAACTTCTGGTCGTAGGGGGTGGAAAACGCCGATTGACAACCGGACGCATCAGGTATCAGCGTACCGCCCTCTTCCCTGTCATACCCTGACAGCGCGGTCAGATTGGCCAGCCCCGTGATATCCGGAAATAGATTAACGACTTCGATCTCTCGGTTGTCATCGATCTTTTCTATTTTCTCAAAGTACACGTATTTTTCTTTTGGCGTATGAATCTGCCCCACGTAATCCCTGTAATAGGCCTGTGCAAGTTCACGGGTTTTCTTAAACCGTTCGGTTTCGGCAATGAATTCTCCCTTATCATCCACAGCCGGTTTAAACCCGCCGAACTCCTGTATGCCGGGACAGGC
>JAKSBB010000268.1 GCA_022361315.1 Desulfobacterales bacterium | reverse complement strand
TTGAGCATCCGGCTGAGTTTGGCTCCATCCCCCCCCACAGAACCGACTGCGGCGCCTTTCTCCTGGCCGAAAACATCGGCGCCAGATCCCTGATTTACCTTAAGGACGAAACCGGCCTTTACGCCCAGGACCCGAAAAAAGCCGACGATAAGGATAAACTGGAATTTTACGATAAGATTTCCGTAGACGATCTCATGGAACTGGACCTGGACGATCTCATTATTGAACGCCCCATCCTTACGATGCTCAAGAACGCCAAGTGTCTCAAAGAACTCCAGGTGATTGACGCCCTGCGGCACCCGGAAAAAATCCAGGATGCCCTTGAGGGCAAGCATGTAGGCACCATCATCCACAAATAATGCCCCTTTCCGTGCGGCTCCGGTCTATACCCGGGAGCCGCACACCGATCATTTTTTAATTTGCAAATCCCCTGCTGTTCTGCCATAATTATCCGCGTCACAGGAATTAAAATCCAAACGACAAATTCACACAATTTATAGCGCTGGTCACATTCAGATTGCTGAACCTGTAAACGTTTAAACGGGTCTTCTCATCTGTTTTCGACCCGTTGCAACAGACCGGACGCATATCGTCTTCGGAGGATCGTATGGTAAAGAAATTTATGGCCATCAGTATCAAATGGAAATTTATCGGTTCTTTTCTCTTTCTCGCCATTCTGGCCGGTATAACCGGGGTATCCGGATTTTACAGTATCAAAAAAGTCGGTAACGAGGGTATTGAGGTCGGACAGCAGTTGGCCCCCTTAGGGGATGCGGCCATGGAGATCAAGCTCACCGCCACACTGGCCCATCTAATTTTTGAAGAGATACTTGCCGGTGATGCCGGCGAAGATGTGAACGAAGTCTGGGGGCTGCTTGACGAAACCCTCTTCTATTGCGACGCCATTCTTAAAGGGGGCGAAAACGACGAAGGGACCTTCTATCCCAGTAAAGATCCGGCGGTTCAGGAAAAAGTTAGCCTGGTAAAGGAAAGTGTGCAAAAGTTCATAGAAAGCGCCAAAACCAGGTATAACACACGGACCTCGGCGGCCGGAACCGGATCATCTGCCGATCAGGACTTTGATGCGTCCTATGAGGCCATAATAAAGGATATCAACGCCCTGATTCAGGCAAACCAGTCAGACACGGCAAAAATGCCGGCCATGATTGCCGCAGGAAATGCAAAGTTCCTATTGGCCGACAACCACCTGTTCTTCGAAGAGTTCCTTTCCGGGGACGACACCATCCGGTTTGAGGATATTCTCAGCGGACTGGCAGCCGCCAAGCAGGAGGTAAAAACCATGGGAGATGGCCTTGGAAGTTCGGCTGTCTCCGCTATCCTGTCCAACATTGATACCTTTATCACCTCCGCCAAGGAACGCCAGAAGAACAATGCCTCGGAAACCACCGCCGGCAGTGACGTTGACGAGGCCTTTGACCAGGAGTATGAAGCCTTTATCAGGCTGGCGGATGAAGCAGAGGAATTGATCCACGACGATATGGACAAAGGCCTTGCCAACCTTCAGTCACACATCAAAACCGCAGGAGGTATCCTCACCGGTCTTGTGATATCTACAATTGCCGTGTCCATACTCATGGGCTGGGTACTCAGTTATCTCGTGGGCGGCGCCTTCAACAAGTGCCTGACACTCGCCCGGCAAATCAGTGACGGTATTCTCACCGAACGCATTGATCTCGACACCCTGCCCGGGGATGAAACCGGACAATTTGCCAGGGCATTGAACCAGATGGCAGCCAAACTCAAAGAGGTGCTTCAAAATATCCAGGGCGGTGTGGGACAGTTAACAGAGTCCTCAGGCTCTCTGTCTGAGATCGCTGATAAAATTGACGGTCAGAGCATGCAGACCTCAGACAAAGCCACATCGGTTTCCACTGCCTCTGAAGAGATGAGTGCGAATATGAACAGTGTGGCGGAGGCCACGGAAGAAACAGCTGCCAACATCCAGATGGTGGTTGCCGCCGCCGAAGAGATGGGAGCCACCATCAATGAAATTGCCTCAAATACCGCCAAGGGCAGCGAGATTACCAGCAGTGCGGTAGAAAGCGCAAGCGATGTATCTGACAAGGTAAACAAACTGGGTAAAGCCGCCCAGGAAATCAATAAAGTCACCGAAGCCATCGCGGATATTTCCGAGCAGACCAACCTGCTTGCCCTGAACGCCACCATTGAGGCGGCAAGGGCCGGAGAGGCCGGCAAAGGCTTTGCCGTCGTTGCCGGGGAAATCAAAGCATTGGCACAGCAGACCGCCGAAGCCACCAGTTAAATCAATGAAAAGATCACCGGGGTTCAGACCACCACCCAGGAATCGTTATCCGCCATTGAGTCCATCGTCACAGTCATTAAGGATATCAACGACATCGTCTCCAC
>JAKSBB010000518.1 GCA_022361315.1 Desulfobacterales bacterium | reverse complement strand
GTTGACGGGCTTGTGCATATCTCGGAGATGAGCCATGTGAAACGGGTGCTCCGTCCCGAGGACGAAGTGTCTCAGGGGGAAACGATTCAGGTGGTGATCAAGGCCATTGATATGGACAGTAAACGGATCTCCCTGAGTATGAAAGATGCCGCCGGCGATCCGTGGACCGGAGTTACCACGAAATATGCTCCGGGCACTGTCGTAGAAGGGATCCTTGAGAAGAAGGAAGGCTTCGGCCTGTTTATCCGGCTGGAACCGGGGATTACAGGATTGATGCCCATGTCCAATATCCGCCAGTCCGAGTCCGGTACCAAATATGAGGCCATGAAACCCGGTGATACGGCGGATATCCTGGTTCAGGAAGTGGACGAGGAAAAACGCCGGATTACGCTGGCCGCGCCGGACCAGAAAGATTCCGGTAACTGGAAGCAGTTTGCCTCAAAACAGAAGTCCAAGTCTCTGGGAACCATGGAAAGCCTGTTCCTGGAAGCCATGGCCAAAAAGAACAAGAAATAAACGTTGTTGCGTTTTCTAAGCCCCTTGGTTGTCTGAATTACGGCAACAAAGGGGCTTTTTTTTTGCCCAGTACAGCCCGGCATGTCCCATGAGATGGTAGAGGGGAAGAAGTACCGGTATCATCCGTTCTGCCACCGGTGACAGAAATACCAACCGGGCGAGCTTCCGATACAGTTCTGCATAGTCCCGGACCCGAAGATAGACGTTCGACCCATGATTCGGATATCCCCAACGTCCGGCCAGCCGCCGTGCCATGGGTTTGCCGCCGGCCATGGTCACCACGGCTTCGAAGGGACCGCTGGGATTGTACGGCCGGGCTTCCCTGTTATCCAATGCGCGGACTGCCGTTTCTGCCAACTGCTTTCGCCATTCCCCTGCATGAAAATCCGGATGGAATTTGTCTATGGCAAAGGTACTGACATCCGGCAGCACCATCCGGGTATGGGCACAGGCATCGGGACAGCCGGAGAAGAAGAGCGGAGGGATGCCTGATCCGGAGAGAGCAGCCGAAAAAAGCTGGCCTTCGGAAACCAGGCTGCCGTTGATTCGGACGGCCGTGATTCTGGACGTCAGGGTGTGGGGCAGAAAACCCTGCCAACCGGAGGGGGCATGCATGCCGACCATCATCAGACCGTCGAACCCTTCCGGGTTGCCGAGTCCCGGCACGGGGCCTCCGGCATATCCTTGTTTCAGGACGACGGACGGATTCAGCTGCTCCGTAAATATATTATGGGCGGTTCTGTGGAAATCCTGAACAACCACCTGATCGGCCCCAGCTTCAAGCAGGCCGGTGGTCAGGCGGTTTACATCCCGGGTCATATCCAGACAGGCATGGGGCCAGCCTTTTCCCATGAATTTTGCCGCCTCCCGGGTGGTGCACCCTGAGCTGCCCTCTATATCAGAAATAATAAGGATGCGTTTGCGCGTACGTGATATGGATGCGGGTGTGGCCGCTAAATTCTTCACTTTTTGTTTTAGCCCTTTTCAATCCGGTCTCAAGTCTGCTATCCTGCCACAAAACTGAGCACGGAACAAGGTAAAGCGCCTGAACGGACCCGATGGACAAGAAGTGGCAAATACTATTTTGTGATGAAACGGAAACCGAATGCCCGGTTACGGAGTTCATCAACGAATGCACGCCTGCACACCAGGTTAAGGTACTGCGGATTCTTTCTCTTCTGGAGGAGAAGGGACCCATCTTACCACGCCCCTATGCAGACATTCTTTACAACGGAATTCACGAACTCCGGGTAAGCCTGGCCAGAAATCAGGTGAGAATTCTCTATTTTTTCTGCTATGAACGGTTCATCGTGCTGTATCACGTATTTTTTAAAACCACCCGCAGGGTGCCGGACAAGTATGTGGCCCAGGTGGCGGAATATAGGGAGACCTTTTTGGAGAAGACCTCCAGAGAAGAACTTGAAAGGCAGGCCCTTGCTGTTTTTTAAGGACATCAAACAGGAAAAATTAGATGATCCGGCGTTCAGATCATTCTACGACAGGGAATGCCATATCTGTTCCACCACCATGTCGGTGGTGGAGAAATTTCTGGAGATGGGAGACCGGCTGCCGGAGACCCTGAAGGGTCTTGATGTACCGGTTGATGCCTTTGATGCCCTCCAGGACGGAGACCGATGTGATCCGCAGATGGTGGCCAGGTTGTGCGAACGGGTGGGGATGGATGGCCGGCGTGTGCTGGGGCAGTGCCCTAAGGCCGCAGAGACCGGCCGGAACCAAATGAAAGAAAAAGGGGAGAACCGGTAATGGAACAGGGAAACGAAACCATCCTTTTTGTGGATGATGAGGATTACCTGGCAGAGGTCGGCAAAGAAATGCTGGAGGATTACGGGTATGTGGTTGACATTGAGACCGACCCCCTGGCTGCCCTGGAGACATTTAAACAGCACCCGGACCGGTACGACCTTTTAATTACGGATTATACCATGCCCGGTATGACCGGTGACGAAATGGTAAAACAGATCCATGCCATTACCCCCGGCCTGCCGGTTATCCTCTGTTCCGGGATCCGGTTGACCGCAGAGATTACAGAACAAACGAAACTCTCCAAGGTGTTGCTGAAACCTTTTGATATGGATGTCCTGCTGGAAACCGTCCGGGCGGTTCTGGACGAGGCAACATCCTGATTTTCTATTCTGCCCATGCCATCAGCAAATCGATTATTTGTAACTGATTTTGACGGAACCCTTTTGTCCGATGAGCGACGGATTCATCCCCGCGATCTTGAAACCCTTGCCCGGTTGAAAACGTCGGGCATCGTTACAGCCATCGCCACGGGGAGAAGCCTGTTTTCCTTTTACCGGGCTCTGGATCAGATGGATCTGGCACGTTCCCGGCTGCCGGTGGACTATTTGATTTTTTCCACAGGCGCCGGCATCGTTTCCCTGGATGACGGAAATCTCCTGCTTTCCCGTGATATACCCAGAGCCGGTATTGGTGAGATCTGCCGGTGTTTTGACGGGATGGGGTATGACTATATGGTGCACAAGGCCATTCCGGATACCCCCCAATTTCTGTACAAAGAGAGTGGGCTGAATCATAACCCGGATTTTTACCACAGGATAGAACTTTATCCGGATTTCGGTAGCCCGCTTGAGGGTGGGGCGAACCTTTACGAAAGGGCCACAGAGGTGCTCGCCATTCTTCCCGGTGGTGTTCATCCGGAAGAGCTGTCACGTATTCAGGGGCAATTGGCGGATTTCAGCGTTATCCACGCCACCTCTCCCCTGGACCACCGGTCTGCCTGGATAGAGGTGTTTCATCCCGAGGTATCCAAAAGCCGGTCCGTGAACTGGCTGACAGACAAGCTGGGAATCAGCCAGGACAAGGTCGTTGCCGTGGGAAACGATTACAATGACCATGATCTTCTGGAAT
>JAKSBB010001279.1 GCA_022361315.1 Desulfobacterales bacterium | reverse complement strand
GGCACCATTCTCGGCTTTTTGATTTATATCCCGAGTTCCAAACACCTTCATTTGCTGGCTGCGGCCCCCAACGTTTACTTTAAACGGCTGGAAACGGAGAAGGCGATTGTCAAAACCGATATCGAAGATGAGGAAGCGGAAACCTTCGGACTGGGGAAATGCAGTGAATTTAACTGGCATAACGTGCTCAATCTTTACGCCTGCACCGAATGCGGCCGCTGCGAGGAACTATGCCCCGCCGCATCCACCGGAAAATCCCTGTCCCCCAAAAAGATCATCCACGACTTCAAGGTGGACCTTCTGGATCAGGCCGATAAGATCCTGCCGGATAAGGACGGCAACCATAAAAAAGATGAGGTGACGCCCCTGATGACCGAAGGTTCCGAAGTCACCGAAGACGTTCTCTGGTCCTGCACCACCTGCCGCTCCTGCGAAAACATCTGTCCGGTGAGCAACGAACATCTGGATTTTGTATTTGAAATGAGAAAACACCAGGTCCTCATGGAGGCCAGCTTTCCGCCGGAAATGGCCGAGACCTTCAACAATATGGAAAACCAGGCCAACCCCTGGGGCTTTGCCGCCGATACCCGCGCCGACTGGTCCAAAGACCTGGACGTTCCCCTGATGATGGACAAGCCGGATGCAAAAGTCCTCTACTTTGTGGGCTGTGCCGGCTCCTTTGATGACCGGGGCAAGAAGATCAGCCGGGCCACCGCCCGGGTGCTGAAAAGAGCCGGAGTGGATTTTGCAATCCTCGGCCCCGAGGAATCCTGTAACGGGGATATGGCACGCCGCGCAGGCAACGAGTATCTGGGGCAGATGATGATCCAGCAGAATGTGGAGACCATCAATCAGTACAATCCCGAGTTGATCCTTACAGGCTGCCCCCATTGTTTCAATACACTGAAGAACGAATATCCAGAGTTTGGGGCTGATTATGAGGTGGTCCACTACGCCGACTATTTCAAGAGGCTTATCGACGAGGGGAAGCTCCAAGTTAAGGCCAAAGACATGGGAGCCATCACCTTCCACGATTCCTGCTATCTGGGCAGGTGGAACGATATTTATGAATCTCCCAGAGAACTGCTCGCCAAGGCCAATACAGGGGACTTGGTTGAAATGGACCGGTCCGGAGAAAAAGGCTTCTGTTGCGGTGCCGGCGGTGCCCGGATGTTCATGGAAGAGACCATCGGAGAGCGTATCAACAACGTCCGGGCCCAGCATGCCGTGGACACCGGTGCTGACACTGTGGCCGCCTCCTGTCCCTTCTGCGCCACCATGCTCAACGATGGACTGATGGAAACCGACCGGAAGATGCAGGTGCTGGACATCGCCGAGATCATGGATGAGGTTACCGAAGGATAACCGGCACAGCCCGTGTTAATAAATAATTCGAAAAGGAAGAAGCTATGAACAGGGTCAAAGGATTTCACAACAGAATACTCACCATCGATCTGGGGCGGCAGGTATTTACCGTTTCCGACCTGTCGGACATACCGGTAAATCTGCTGCTGGGGGGCAAGGGACTGGGCACCCACCTCCTGCTGGAGAAAAATCCGGCGGGATGTGATCCCCTTGCCCCCGCCAACCATCTGATCATCACCACCGGTCCCATGACCGCAAGCCCCCTGCACGGGGGATCCCGTTACGGGGTATACACCAAAAGTCCCCAGACCGGGTTCTACTCTGAATCCTACTCCGGCGGGGCCACCCCCGAAGCCATCGGCCGGGCGGGCTGGGATGCCGTTATCCTCTCAGGGGCATCCGAAAAACCGGTAGTGCTGGAGATCAACCAAGCGGGCGCCGTCTTCCACGATGCCGCAGACCTTTGGGGGATGGATACCTACACCACGGAAGATACCGTGCTGGAACGCTGGGGCACAGTGAAGAAGGGGGCCAACAAATCCGGGGCCATCGTCATCGGCCCGGCCGGGGAAAACCTGGTACGGTTTGCCGTCATCGAAAACGACAAGTGGCGGTCTGCCGGTCGCACCGGCCCGGGTACGGTGATGGGGAGTAAAAAAGTCAAAGCCATGGTGTTCAACGGCACCGCAGCACGTGACTATGCAGATCCTGAGGGACTGAAGTCCTTTGTGAAAGAATGCACCGGGCGTATCCGGGAAACCCCGGTATTCGGGAACTATAGAAAGTTCGGCACCCCCATGATGGTGGACCTCCTCAACGAGGTCAACGGTTTTCCCACCCGGTACTGGCGAAAAGGGGTGTCGGAAAACCGTTATGAAATCAACGCCACCGCCATGCAGGAGAAGATGGATGTCAAACCCCATTCATGCAGGCACTGCCCTGTGGCCTGCGGCAAATTGTCCACCGTGACTTCCGGTCCCCACAAGGGCCTTACCGTGGAAGGCCCCGAATACGAAACCATATACGCCTTCGGCGGGCTGTGCGAGATCAGTTCCATTGAGGAAGTCACCTATCTGAACGATGTCTGCGACCGCCTGGGCATGGATACCATCTCCGCCGGAAACCTGGTGGCATTTACCATGGAAGCCGGTGAGATGGGGAAGATCGATTCCCCGGTAGCCTATGGTGATGCGGCTGGTGCGGCCGCTCTTCTGGAGGATATTGCATATAAAAGAGGTATCGGTGCCGTCCTTGCCGAGGGTATTGTCTCTGCCGCCAAGGCCTGGGGTATGGAGGATGCGGCCATCCACGTGAAAGGACTTGAACCGGCCGGCTACGATCCCCGTCCCCTCAAAGGTGTCGGGCTTGGCTATGCCCTGAGTCCCCGG
>JAKSBB010000843.1 GCA_022361315.1 Desulfobacterales bacterium | reverse complement strand
CACTTCACCGGGCAGGTCCGGACTGTCGAATATCCATTTTTCCATCCGTACGAAATTTTCCACGAATTTTTTCTTGTCCATATGCTCATAAAACCCGAGATACTTGTCGATCATCAGACGGGCTGGATTGAGCATCAGAAAGCCGAAATTCATGATATCCGCAGAGAGGTTGCCGTAGGTATCCACCACCTTGTCCGCATCCATATGTTTCATCCATATGTGAAGCAGTCCCTTGTCCGTATCAAAGTTTGTGGGGGTTACGGTGGTCACCAAATTTTTCACACGGTGGGGGTGAAGGGCGGCATACATCACAGAAAAAGCCCCGCCCATACAGATACCCATCAGGTTTACCTTCTCCACGCCGGTTTCCCGGCAGATATAAGAGACCATGGTATCCATATATCCGTTAACATGGTCATCAAATCCCTGGAACCTGTCGTTGCGGGTGGGATAGCCCCAGTCGATCATATAAAGGTCAATGCCCTCGTCCAGGAACCGTTCCACCACACTGCGCCCCGGCTGGAGGTCGAGCATGGTTTCCCGGTTGATCAGGGCATAGACCACCAGCAGAGGAGTTTTATAAGCTATCTTTTTTGTCGGTTTATAATGTTTAAGTTTAACCCGGTCTTCCTGAAACACCACATCATACGGGGTCTGGGCCAACCGGGTTTCCAGTTTATCAAGAAGGACTTCTGAGGCTTTCTGGGCTCTGGACTGAGCCTGCCGGGCATCATCTGCCATCTTTGACATGATCAGATCGACCGGCACCTTGAATTGTGTCATCTTATCCTCCAATCCTATGTGGTTAGCGATGAATCCAGCGTGGAATTACCCCTGGGGTGCCGTGCTGCGTGACAACTCGCGTTCCAGACGCCGGACCTTACGCTTAAGCGCATACACCTGCCGGGCCAGATCGTCCATATCAGACTGTTGTGCAATGGGGAGCCCACGCATCATATCCTCCAGCACCGCATCCCTGGCCTCCGTAAACCCGGCCAGTGAGGAAATGGTTTTAGACAGGGTGCTCACGTATTCCGGGGTCTGAAACAGGGTCATAAAATGCCCTTCCAGTACCTTGATCCACATCTGATAATAGGCCTGGGAATCTTCCGGCAACTCGCCCGATGCGGCCATTTCCGAGATTTTATCCTGCATGACCCCCACGGACCGCTGAAATGGGAGGGTGCACAGACGGGTAAATTCGGCATAGTTGGCCTGAAACAGATTATACTTGTCCATGAGAGCGTTCACCCGCTCCTGGTATTCCCGGGTCAGTCCCAGTTGGGGGATATGAAAGAACTTTTTAAATTCTTTTTCATAGATATCCGCCCACACCTGAGGCATCCCTTCATCCAGGCGGTCGAATTGATAAGCATCCACAGACTCTCCCAGCCGAACGGCATTCTCCGCCATCCGGGTCTGAAATTCGGTGAGACTTGACATCATGGCCTGGCCGAACTCCATGGAGAGGGAAGGAATGGCCCCGGCCCCTTTGAGAACGGAGGCAAGGGTTTCCGGCGCCAGCATGGCGGACCCGATGGTCTGCCAGTATTTGGCAGCCGTTGCCAGGGATTCTGCCGGATCCGATTCCGGGGTACCGGTGTCCGCACCGTTTTCCTCTTCTTTATTGTTAGCTTCGGAATTGTTAGCTTCGGATTTATTTTCCTGCCACGCCCCGGCCATGGCACCCATAACCTGGTTCATGGACTGGGTCCAGTTTGTCATCAGAGAATCAAATCCAAAGGGGTCTTTCGTGTCGTTTCCCATACAACTGCACCTCATTCTTCAAATTAAGGGTTCACGGTAAAGCCGCAGGTGCCGGCTGTAAAACTCACAGGTAGGATTCAGGCAGATTGTTACTGATAATTATGCGCCGCCATTGTTAACAGAGTGTTACCGGGATAGCAGCTTGTGTCGTGTCTAACAAAAAAGGAACCAAAAAACAGAAAATTAATAGGTTCAATCTAGTCAAGAACCGCCCCATTGTCAAGACGGAGGGAGTAAAATATCAGGGGCGGTTC
The DNA here is from genome assembly GCA_022361315.1 of Desulfobacterales bacterium. The sequence continues at coordinate 914 of JAKSBB010000843.1, read as the reverse complement.
TTTGGGAGCGTCTACGGATTTATGGTTCAATTGGGATTTCTGCGGATATCCAGTTTCCGCATCCGTGAGGCAAAGGTGGACCGGTTGATACCGGAGGCCCTTGCCGCCCAGGTGATATTCCAATTGTACTTTTTCATGAGGGCTTTGACATAGGCCTTCTCCAGACCGGGCCAGGTCAGCGCGGAGAGGTCCACCAGGAACTCGTTATCAACGCCCGGGGGAAGCCCGGTTTCCGTATCACCTGATTCGGGAGAGTCCCCTGCCATCTGACGGATGTGGTCGGGCAGGTTTGCGGGCTGGATATACTCACCTGGTGTGGTGACCATTAAATAACGGATCAGATTTTCCAGCTCCCGGATATTGCCCGGCCACGAATAGGCCACAAGCTGCTGCATGGCTTCGGGCACCACCTTTTTTTCAGGGGTATCTGCTTTCAGGGCTTCGGTTTCAAGAAAATGCTTGACCAGCAGCGGGGTGTCCTCCCGCCGTTCCCGCAGGGGCGGCAGATGAACCGGGAGTACGGACAACCGGTAATAAAGATCCTGGCGGAACTTATTCTCAACGATCATCTGCTTGATATCTTTATTGGTGGCGGCCACAATCCGGACATCAATATGCCTCACCCGGGTTTCCCCCAGAGGCTTGATTTCGTTTTTCTGCAACACCCGCAGTAACCCCGCCTGGATACTCATGGGCATGTCCCCGATCTCGTCCAGAAACACGGTCCCGCCGTTGGCCGCCTCAAACAACCCGGCCTTGTCCTTATTCGCCCCGGTAAAGGCGCCCTTTTTATATCCGAACAGCTCACTTTCAAGCAGGGTTTCGGGGATGGCGGAACAATTTTGGACCAGAAAGGGCTTCTTGGCCCGGCCGGATCCCTTATGCAGCTGCTCTGCCACCAATTCCTTACCGGT
>JAKSBB010001071.1 GCA_022361315.1 Desulfobacterales bacterium | reverse complement strand
CTTTTTCCGCTTTTTCTTTATCCACTTCCAGGACACATGTAGAGCTTAAATTCTCTTCGTTGTCACCATCATCAATAAATGTTTTTTCAATACCGGATTTTTGAGGAACAACTCGAAAATTGTCATCTTCTTCCGGGTCCGGTTGCATGGTCCAGATTGCAAAATTATCATGATTGAAGAAGAGCTGCGCTTTTAAAATCGCTTCGACCTCTTCGGTATTTTTCGGCAATCTGGCTGTGTCTCCGTATTGTTTACGACAGTATTCGATTAGCTCGTCATGCTCCTGATCTGATAGTGGATTTTTGCAATCTTCCACCTCTTCCCCTTCGCATAGGTCGGGGGAATAATCCCGCCACATGATCAAGGACGGCGTGGTCAGATAGGCTATTTTTCCGTCTGTACTCTCAGAAAAATACAACATGTTGGGAAACGGTTTGACCGGGTGTGCGCCGGTTTTGATGTCCCATAAGGGGTTGATAATATCTTCTATTTTCTCCGCTACTTGCTTGATCAGTCCGGGCTGTTCCGGTTTTTGAACATCTTTTGAGGGCTGACCCTCTCCATAATAGTACCAAGCGCTACCGCCTAGAGTGATGAGCAAACACAACACCAACACGAAAGGATTAGAGCCGCTGATTCTGGAAGATAACGTTCTTGCCGGGTTGATTTTTAAGTGTGCCATGTTAAAACCTGATTACTGTTCTCGGTCGTGTTTTAAGGGCGTTTTCAATGTCCGCCTCGGTAAATTTGGCATTCCACACCACTTCGGGTAATGCCCTGTAATGGTAGCTGATTTCTTCCATTGCTTCGAGCGCACTGGTAACCGTTTTGGCCTGCCTGTAACAATTCATTTCACTGGCCTTGACGTGTGGCGGATATTTGAAATGTTTGGAAATCTTCTTATTTGTAATTTCACTCGGTTTAATTTTACAAACAAAGGTTTTAAATTTCAGGTTTTTATATCCATACACTTCAGCCAATTGTAAATCGGGGCAGATATGCCCGACTGACAGTGCATTCCATATAGTTCCGGGTGTGGAAAAAGGGCCTTTCAATTGGGTGTTTTTTTCCTTTAATTCCAGATGTTCCCAGTCTTGAAACGTGGCACAAATACACCGTGCAGCGGATAAAATCGGTAGGTCGGGGCACTCATTTTTACAGATATTTCCATCGATATCACCGGTAATATTGGAAATAGGAAAAAAGATATCCGCCGATAAATCCCGTACTTTTAAATGCTGCACATCCGGGCAAATATCACAAATAAAGCGATCTAAATGAGCAAACGAATTTCTTGGATCTGTGACCTTTGCCATGACTCGAAACGGCTTTGTAATCCCTTCTTTTGCGATATATTTACCTTTTTTGAGTAGATACTCTTTAATCATTTTCGGGGGAATATCCAGCGCCAACAATAACGCGATAATTCCACCAAATCCGCTACCGGTAAAAATATCGTAATTTTCGGCTTTTTCTTCAATTAAATGATTCAAAACCCGCATGGCCGACATGTCCCCGATTGAAATGCTTAGGACCGATTTGCTCTTGTTCGGCTCGACGGTCATAGGCCCTTGAAATGGCTTGATTTCAGGCTTTACCATCATCGCAACCGCTAGGGACAGGCTTGTTTCATCCGTTGCCTTTACAATTACTTTTCGGAATATACCCCAATGTTCACGGGGCATATTAATCACCAATTTTTCGCTTCTAATTTCTCCTCGTGTCACAATATTTTTATCGTTGTTGACACAGATATCAACGGTTTGATCCGGCATTCCGGGAACATCTTTAATGATCCTTCCATGATGTTTTGGGATAATTAATTCGAATTCCATCCCGCTAAATTTTATAGTTTTTTT
>JAKSBB010000929.1 GCA_022361315.1 Desulfobacterales bacterium | reverse complement strand
GCATCTCACTCAGTTCAAGGGTATTTTTAATGTGGACGATTCTGGCGTTTTCAGGTGCCACTTCGCCGATGGTGTTCAGGGCGGCGTCCACGGCATCACGGTCCGATGCCAGGGCGATGGGCAACCTGGCCTTTTCCGGGGTCATGGCTGCAATGCCGTTGGTGGCCATGGCATCCAGATCCAGGGAATCGGTAAGGGCGCGTGTGGTGTAGTCTGCCAGGCCGATGCCGATGGCGTTGCCGTGGGACTCCGGAGTAAGGCCGAGCACCACGATACGAGTGATGCGCGGTTTTTCCGGCTCATCTTCCCCCACGAACATTATCCTGCCGATGACGTTGGTATCCATACCGGTACCACTGATGTTCTTGCCCATCTCGTCTATGATGAGCACGTCGATATCCGCGAAGGGCAACCGGGCCATTAAGGTTTTGGCTTTGGTGAGCAGCACGGCTTCCTCTTCCCGGAAGGATTCCGGCGGAACCGCCTTGATAAGGGCGGTGTCGTCGTACAGATTTTCAACGATGCCCAGTCCGCAGATCACGGGCAGCTTGTCCAGATGAACAGCCCCGATATCCGGAATGACCTTTGAATAGCCGTAGTTGACGGTCTGCCGGTGGACCTGGATACATCCCTTATGTTTTCCCATGCCGATGGCCATCATCTTCATCAGACCGCTTTCCACCGGCCCTTCGAATTCCGTATGGGGTTTAATACGGTTCACCACCACAATGCCGTCGGCCCCTGCGGCATGGGCATCGGCATATACGGGGAAGCCGAAGGAAGAGGTGCCGATCCGGACGGTGTCCATGGAAGACAGGATGGGCGCCCCCATACGTTCCTCTGTGATGTTCAGGCTTTCCAGCACCTTCAGCTGCCCCTCTGCCGTCCCGCCGCCGTGGCTTCCCATGGCAGGGATTAAGAATGGTGAGGCACCGTGCTGTTTGAGGACCGCCACCACTGTCTTCAGGATTCTGTCAATCCCTGCAATGCCCCGGCTGCCAGCGGTGACAGCGATACGGTCTCCGGGTGTAATCCGGCTGCCGATGGCGGCGGCCTCAAGTTCTTCTGCAACCGTCTTTTCGATGTCTGCCACACGCGGTGCCTCAACGGTCTGGCAAATCCGGTACATCCCGGGATAATTCATCTCTGAGGATTTCATTCGGCATCTCCCGTGACAACGTAGAGGTGGAGTTCTCTGGGGCCGTGGGCACCGTGGACCATCACCAGCTCGATATCCCCGGTTTTACTGGGTCCGGAAATAAAGGTCATGCCGTTGCCGATGCCGGCGGCAGCCTCCTCAGGATCCCATTGAAGCCTGAAGTAGAGTTCCGACAGGTTTTCCACCAGCTGGTCCAGGGTCACCACGCCCACATGGATCACCGGCAGCAGGGAAACGATTCTGGGATGTCCACTGATATTCTTCATGGTCAGGGTGGCGGTCTCCGCCACACAATAATCTGCGGCAGTGATGCCCACGAAAGCACCGGCAACCTCCTCTCTGTAGGCAGCCCTGAACTCGGAGGCCAGGTCCCCTTCAGGGGGCAGTACCAGAGGGATATCCGCTTCCGCCAGACCGGATACGATATCCAGACGGTCGATCAGGGGGTGACGCCAGGCCGCCACTTTCTTTTCCGTGCCGTACTCCGG
>JAKSBB010000068.1 GCA_022361315.1 Desulfobacterales bacterium | reverse complement strand
TGTAGGGGTGTTTCGGGTCGCTGTACAATGCGGCGTAGTCGGCGGTTTCCAACACCTTGCCCAGGTACATGACCACAATCCGGTCGCAGAGGTACTCCACCACGGCCAGGTCGTGGGAAATGATGATCAGGGAAAGGTCGAACTGTTTTTTCAGCCGCTGGAGCAGGTTGATGATCTGGGCCTGGATGGAAACATCCAGGGCGGACACCGGCTCATCACCGATGATCAGGGTGGGATCAAGGGCCAGGGCCCGGGCAATGCCGATACGCTGACGCTGACCGCCGGAAAACTCGTGGGGATAACGTTTTCCCTGCTCCGGCCGCATGCCCACCGTCTCCAGCAGGAAGGCCAGGCGGTCGGCCCGCTCTTTGCCCGGATACAACCCATGGACATCCATGGGATCGGATAAGATCCGGTTCACCGTCATCCTGGGATTAAGGCAGGAATAGGGGTCCTGGAAGATAAGCTGCATCTCTTTCCGCAGGGACCGCAGGTGGGCCGGACTCATATTTTCCATGTCCTCGCCCTTCCAGAACACCTTACCGGCCGTAGGCGGTGTCAGACGCATCACGGCCATACCGGCGGTGGTTTTTCCGCAGCCGGACTCCCCGACGATGCCTAAGGTCTCTCCTTTTTCCAGGGAGAAGCTGACCCCGTCCACAGCGTGGACATGGCCGACAGTGCGGGCCAGGATGCCCTTCTTTATGGGGAAGTGAACTTTGAGGTCTTCAATTCTAAGCAGTTGGGTCATCAGTTCTCCTCCCCGTCGCTGTGGAGCCAGCAGCGAACTTCGTGCCCTGTAGTCGCCTCCAAGAGATCCGGTTCATGTTGTTCGCAGCGATCAAAAGCGTGGGGACAGCGGTTCACAAAGCGGCAGCCTTTTGGCAGGTCATAGAGGCTGGGAATCATGCCCTGAATTTCGTTCAACCCCTTTGCCTCGCCCTTTGTACGTTCCCCGAGAATGGGAATGGAGGCCAGCAGCCCTTTTGTGTAGGGGTGCAACGGAGATGAAAACAAGTCTTTTGTGGGGGCGGCTTCCACCACCCGGCCCGCGTACATCACCACCACCTGGTCCGCCATTTCCGCAATGACCCCGAGATCGTGGGTGATCATCTGAATGGCCGTATTGTACTCTTCTTTAAGGGAGAGCATGAGATCCAGAATCTGGGCCTGAACCGTTACGTCCAGTGCCGTGGTGGGTTCGTCCGCAATGAGAATCTCGGGATCACAGGACAAGGCCATGGCAATCATGGCCCGCTGGCGCATGCCCCCGGACAATTGATGGGGGTAATCATGTACCCGTTTGTGGGGGGCCGGAATCTGCACCTTCTGCAACATGTCCGCCGCCGCGTCCATGGCCTGGCGTTTATTATAGCCCTTGTGCAGGGTAAACATTTCTGAAATCTGGTCGCCGATGGTGTATACCGGATTGAGGGAGGTCATGGGTTCCTGAAAGATCATGGAGATCTTATTGCCCCGGATGTGGAGCATCTCCTCCCGGGTCATGGGCACCAGGTCCTTTCCCCGGTAGAGAATCTTTCCGCTCACGATTTTCCCCGGCGGTTCCGGCACCAATTGCATCACCGACTGGGCAGTAACGCTTTTCCCGCAGCCGGATTCCCCGACCACACCCAGCACCTGGCCGGCCCCAAGATCAAAGGAGACCCCGTTCACCGCCTTGGCCGTCCCCTTTCTTGAAAAGAACCAGGTGTTTAATTCCTGAATGGAAAGAAGGGGTTCTGTCTGTGTTTTACCCATGTCTCCTGCCTTGAAATATAGTGCAAAGCCATTGCAAGCCTGCTGCAAAAATTCGGCAAGCCCGGGATACTAAGCACGTATTAGATTTGTGTTAAATAATCGGGTAACACAAATTTAATACCCGGGTCAATTAAATTTTTATATATGGTTTAAAAAAATATTAAACTTTTTCAAACAAACAGCAAAACAGGCGACAAGAGAAATCAACTGAGAACCAGGTCCGGTTCACCCATAAAGGATTCCAGGGTGCGGTCATAGAGGTCGGTAAGATTATGAAGGGTGAACTGCGCGCGGATATAGTCGGAAAAATCCTCCGGGCTGCTGACGGCTTCCGCCTCTTTCAGGCCGTCCCGGTACTTTTCTATTTCCGTTGCAAAAATTTCAGTGATTCCGGGGGCATCTGACAAAAAGCCCTCGATATTCAACTCTTCCCACTCTTTGTGAAACATGTGGGGCCGGTTGGAGGTAAAAGAGATTTTTGGTGCAGACCCGTCCGCATCCTGGATCTGAAACTGGAAGTGGGTGCATCGCCGCACCACCAGATGCCGGTGCTGATCCGGAAATTTCAGGCTGGCGGCCACGGCATTGGCAAAATACCGTGTATACAGGGTCACCCGTTCCATGGACGCCTGCTGCGCCCTGACACCGATGTGCTTGTCCAGACTGTCTTCGATGCACCCCCGGCACATATAGGTCTCATACCGGGTTCCCTTTTTGCAGTTCTCCAGGAACAGGGCCTTTCGCTCCGCCACCACCGTACGGGTAAAGGCGTAGAAAAACCGGGCGGCCTCGTCATCCCCCTCCTGGGGAAACTCCTTCATCATATAAAGGTCCATGGGAATATAAATGCCTGAGGGGCGGTTCTTAACGATAATCTTGGTGCCCCCAAGGTGCTCCAGGGCTGCCATCAGCAGCTCAAAGTAGATATAATCGTAGTGGGGAACAATCCTGCCGGTGAACTTGCGGCGGCGGTTGTTCTTT
>JAKSBB010001243.1 GCA_022361315.1 Desulfobacterales bacterium | reverse complement strand
TTATCAGGTCCAGGTTGAGGGCGTCGTCCCCCACGTCCAGATCGTCCAGGTAGAACCGGTTCATCCGAATGATCTCCAGGTCCATGATGAACTTTTCCACACTGATGCCGGCAAATGAATCCAGAATACCCGCCCCGTGAACAATGACGCTGACCTGGTTTTCCATGGCCGTGAACATGGAGAGCATGCTCTCGTATCCGGCCTGGGCAGACAGGGATTTGGCATCGTTAGTGGTGCCGCCGCACCGGCTGGGGATGCCCCAGGATTTTGCCAGGGCCGCGCAGTACTTGGCCTGGAGGGCGTAGGCCGGGGACCCGATGGAGATATTTCCGCTCTTCATATCGGCCCCGTAGCATTGGATGCCGAAGATCACCGGGTTCCCCGGGTTAAATGCCTGGACAATGCAAATGACGGCCAGGCATTCGGCGGCTGCCATGGCAATGTTCGAGGCCAGGTCGATGGGCCCGGTTGTACCGGCGGCCACGCCGGAGGATGCCATAACGGGTTGGTTGAACCGGACGGCCGCCTCAATGGATGCCAGGGTCATTTCATCGATCTGAAGGGGGCTGATGGGGCTGACCATGGTGATGAGCCGGGGGGCGGCGGCAAGAACATCCGCTCCCCCCAGGCGAATCGCTGTCAGATCCATGAGGTCCGTCACCTGATCAAATGATCCCGGCATGCCCATGAGGCATTTGTCCGAATACACCAGGGAGGCATAATGCATGGCAAGGTGGCTGCCGGCCGTCGGCACATCCGAGGGCTGGGCCAGGATGCCGCCGTTGAGCGAGAGTTCGGGGCTGGCCTGGACCAGTTTTAAAAGTTCCAGATGATCGGAGAACAGGGCATCCCGAATGTTGCCGGATGCATCCATCACGGATGAGCAGCCGTACCCGGGGGCAACTTTGGAGGGCCCCCGGCCGATGGTCAGGTCATGGACCGGATTCAGGGCTTTGAGATCAAAGGTGGCCGGGGCCTGGGAAAGGGCGTCTTTCACCTGTTCCCGGTGGAAGACGATCCGGTCCTCCTGAATCTTGAATCCCTGTTCCTTCAGCCGGGCCAGCCAGGGTTCACTCAGGATTTTTATGCCCACCTTTTCCATGATGTCCATGATTAGATCTTCAAGTTTGTGAAGTCTTTCGTCGGGATGCATGTCTGTGATCATCGGTATTGTCCTGTAATTCGGGTTATTGCCAAAGGGGGGATATTAACCGGTTAAATTATCCGATAACGGAATAGGTGGAGTTGGGATTCATCTCCCGGTTCCGGGAAAAGGCGCCCATATCCAGGGTGACCCCGGTCACCGGCAGTGTGAACTGCAGGGGCGTTTGATCGTGGTCCAGGCCCTCTTTTTCCACCTGCTGGATGAGTTCGCTCATCATCATCCCGGCCACAGGGGCGTTTTTGTACTGATTGCCGGAGGAACCGCAGGCCATGTAAAAACCGCCCAGGTCACTCTTGTCGTAGATGGGCAGCCAGTCGGAAGAGACATCGTAAAGTTCGGCAAATCCCTTGTGCATGTTGGGGATGCCCAGACCCGGCAGACGTCTGGCCGCCCGGTAGATCTGGGCCGTCCATTGCGCGTCCGTGGTGTTCCGGTTGAAATCATCCGGGTCTTCCACCCATTGGTGGGTATCGCAGGTGGGGTCTTCGCTGCCCACCAGGATGGAGTTGCCCACCTCGGGCCGCATGTAGATGCCGTTGTCGCCGTCGGAAATCTGAACACCCTTTGTTTCAAAGTTGAATCCGGCCGGGGAGGGCACATAGGCCACTTCATGGCGCTCCGCCCGGGTTTTGATGTTGTTCTTTTCTTCCACACCGGCCATCTGGTTCACCAGGCTGGAGTGGGGACCGGCCACGTTCACCACCACCGGGGCCTCAATGACGGAGCCGTCGGCAAGTTTCACCCCGGTTACCCGGTTGTCTTCACTGAGAATTTCCGTGACATCGGCATTGAAGATGAATTCGGAGCCTTTGGCTTCGGCGGCCACCTGAACATTGTGGGTGGAGAGTTTGGGGTCGGACATGTAACCGGCTGACGGGCAGTAAAGCGCCCCTTCAAGTGTAGTGTTCTTTTCGTCGAAAAAGGCCTCGTCTTCTTCAGGACGGGAAGGCGGCCAGAACTCGGTGTTGCTCATGATGGGCAGCCGTTCCACCAGGGTGTCTGCATCCCAGTTTTCGTATGGGACACCCACCGTGTCCCAGTGTTCCAGGATTTTCTGCCAGTTCCGGTCCCGGGATTTGACCATCACCGAACCGCACTGCCGGTATTCGGCCATGCCCCAGTCATCTGTCACTTCGCAATAGTCTTCCCAGTTCTGCCAGATGCCGAACCCTTCCCAGGCAAAGGCCACCCCTTCCAGGGTGGAATAATGGGCCCGGACGATGGCACAGGACCCGGCGGTGGAGCCGGCACCGGAATCTCCGTTCCGGTCGAGGCTGATGGTTTTGTAGCCTTTTTTGGCCAGCTCAAAGGCGATACAGTTTCCGATGATGCCGCAGCCGATGATGACTGCATCTGCACGTTTATTCATTTTGGTTCCTCTATGTGTGTTGTAAGGGTTTGAAATTATGCTGTTTGCTCGCTTTTTATCCGTTTTCGTTCTCCGGACGCACCTCTGGTGTCCGCACCTTCGGTGACATGGGGGAAGAACGTGAATGTCGGGGGTACGGCCTGCCCTAAGATTTGCCTTGCATACTTAAATCAGGCGGGCAGGCCGGGAGTGATTCTTTGTTTTTTAGCCTTCTGCCTCAGCCATGGCCAGCAACTCTTTGGCACCGGCATCCCGGATTTCTCTGATCCGTGCCAATACCGCATCGTCAATGGGGGGCACTTCGTGATTGTCCAGGATATCCGCCAGTTTTTCCTGAATGCGCTGGGCCATGTCTTTGCCGCCCTTTGCCTCCCAGGATTCGTAGGGTTCACGGGCCAGCAGCTTGGAGTTCCAGACGGCGTCACGGCAATGCTTCAGGGTATGTTCGTGGGCCAGGTAGTGGCCGCCGGGGCCGATATCTTCAATCACCTGTCTGGCAATGGTGCCCTGGTCCACCCGGATGCCTTCCATGAATTTTCTGGCCATGCCCACGGCTTCATTGCCCAATACCAGCTGGGCCGGGGAGCAGACCATGGCCTGGTCCAGGTATCCCACATCGTGAATCAAATTGAGACCGGACAACGCCTGGGTCATGATTGAAAAGCCGCTTTCAAGACCGGCCTGGGCATCCACCAGTTTTGAATCGCTGCAGCCTGCATATCCCCAGGTGGGAAGGTCGAATGACTGGGACACTTCCGCCTGGGCCGAAATCCCAAGGCTCATCTCCGGATACCCCACACCGAAGACGCCGGAGGCCATGTTCATGATCTGTACGTTGCCGCTTAGGCAGACGGGGCAGCCCGGCTGACGCAACTGGGCCAGTACCAGGCACATGAGAGATTCTGCGGTGATCATGGTGATCAGCCCTGCCATGGTGGCGGGGGCTGTGGCACCCAGCTGGGGGGCAGGGCCGGGGACCTGGGGGATGAAATTATCTGCTGCGGCAAAGATCCG